>JAGQRL010000317.1 GCA_020425485.1 Rhodospirillaceae bacterium | reverse complement strand
TCAGGTCCAGGTCCTCATGGGTCCAACCGGCCTTGGCCAGCGCCTTGCGGCTGGAGGGGATGGGACCGGTGCCCATGATCGCCGGGTCGACGCCCGCGGTGGCCCAGGAAACGATGCGCGCCAGCGGCGTGATGCCCCGCTTCTCGGCTTCGTCCAGCGTCATCACCACGGTCACCGCAGCGCCGTCGTTGATGCCCGACGCGTTGCCCGCCGTCACGGTGCCGTCCTTGGAGAAGGCCGGGCGCAGCTTCGCCAACTGCTCCATGGTCGTTGCCGGCTTGGGATGCTCGTCGGTGTCCACCACGATGTCGCCCTTGCGGGTCTTCAGGGTCACCGGGACGATCTCGTCCTTAAAGCGGCCGGAGCTCATGGCAGCGCCCGCCTTCTGCTGGGAAGCCAGCGCGAAGTCGTCCTGTTCCTGGCGGGTGATCTGCCAACGCCCGGCGATGTTCTCCGCCGTGTTGCCCATGTGGTAGTTGTGGAACGGGTCGATCAGCGCGTCGCGCAGCATGCTGTCGAGGAATTCCACCGGACCCATCTTGGTGCCGTTGCGCATATGCGCAGTGTGGGGCGCCTGGCTCATGCTCTCCTGGCCGCCGGCCACGATGATGTCGGCTTCGCCCAGCTTGATCGCCTGGAACGCCTGGGCCACCGCGCGCAGGCCGGAGCCGCAAAGCTGGTTCAGGCCGTAGGCGGTCGACTTGTCGGGGATACCGGAATTGATGCACGCCTGGCGCGCCGGGTTGCCACCGGCACCGGCGGTGAGGATCTGGCCGAGGATCACTTCGTCGACGTCTTCAGGCGCAACGCCGGCACGGCTGAGAACTTCCTTGATGGCGATTTCGCCCAGCTTGTGGGCCGGCAGGCCGCTGAGAACGCCATTGAACGTGCCCACCGGCGTGCGAACCGCGCTGGCGATAACCACTTCGGTCATGTTGCAGTCTCCCTAGAGGGTTGATTGTTCGTGGTCCGGCGGGCGTAAGGGCGACCGAACGTCGGCCGTCTAGACCGGGCCTTGGGGGTCTTGCATTGATATGGCGCAACCCTGCCGCATCTGTACCGATTCCGCCAGGACGGCGGCACCAAAGTAGACGCTTCGTCGGCGCACCTTTCCATTCCAAGATTGGCACCTCACCCCCCGGGAAGCAACCCCTGGTAGCGGCCGCGGCAGCAACGAATCCGTGAATGGCCGGTATGGCCGCAAGAACCGGGCTGCGCGCGGCACCCCCGGTCGGCCATCTTCGCGCCATCGCAATCCCCCGTTCCGGCACCCCCAAGGCGCACACCCGGCCATGGCCCAATCCCCCGCCAACCGCTCCATGGGCGCCCTCGACTGGGCCACCCTGATCGCCCTGTCGCTGCTGTGGGGCGGGTCGTTCTTCTTCAACCAGGTCGCCGTGGCGGAGATCCCGGTGTTCACCGTGGTGGTCGGCCGGGTGGCGCTGGCCGCGGCGATCCTCCATGTGGTGGTGCGCCTGGCCGGCCTGGCGATGCCCGGCGATCTCAAGATCTGGCTGGCCTTCCTCGGCATGGGCCTGCTCAACAACGCCATCCCGTTCAGCCTGATCGTCTGGGGGCAGACGCAGATCGGCTCCGGCCTCGCCTCCATCCTCAACGCCACGACGCCGCTGTTCGCCGTGCTGGTGGCCCACCGTTTCACTGCCGACGAGAAGATCACCCCGGCCCGCCTGGCCGGCGTTCTGGTGGGTCTGGCGGGCGTGGCGGTGATGCTGGGCATCGATGCCCTGGGCAGCCTGGGCAGCACCCTGGACGGCACCCTGGACGGCGCCCTGGCGGCCCAGCTTGCCTGCCTGGCGGCCGCCCTCTCCTACGCCGCGGCCGGCGTGTTCGGCCGGCGCTTCCGGGCACTCGGCGTGCCGCCCCTGGTGACGGCGACCGGCCAGGTGACCGCATCCTCCGCGCTGATGGTGCCGCTGATGCTGGCGGTGGACCGGCCCTGGCAGATGGCGCTGCCGGGCGGCGAGGCGCTGGCCGCCCTGGTGGGACTGGCCGCCTTGTCGACCGCGCTGGCCTACATCCTGTACTTCCGCCTGCTGGCGAGCGCCGGGGCCACCAACCTGTTGCTGGTGACTTTGCTGATCCCCGTCAGCGCCCTCTCGCTCGGCGTGCTGGTGCTGGGTGAACGCCTGCTGGCCGTCCACCTCGCCGGCATGGCGCTGATCGGGTTTGGGCTGGTGCTGATCGACGGACGGCTGGTGCGGCTGGCGGCCCGCCGCCTGCCGGGGCTGGCCGGCCGCGCGCCGCCCGCCTGACCGCGAGCTATGCGTGGCGACAGCGATTGTGTCGGTCGATTGCCGGACCCCACGCATGGCTCGGCGGCCGGGCGGAGGAGCGGGCCGGTGCAGACTGGAGGAGAAACGCGCTAGGCGGCGGAGAGGCGATCCAGCCAGTCGGCGATGGGCACCCACACGTCGACGGGGGCAGCGGAGCCCACCATCATGCCGATATGCCCCAGTGGCGGTTGCAGCACATCGGCCCCCGGCGTCGCCGCGGCCAGGGCCTGGGAACTCGGCGGCGGCACGATGCGGTCGCGGCTGGGGATCAGGTGCAGGCTGGGGCAGGCGATGCGGCCGGGATCCACCACCTCGCCGGCGATCTTCCACTCCCCCCTGGCCGGCGTATTGGCGCGGTACCAGCCGCCCAGCGCTTCCGCCGCCACCTTTGCGGCCAGCGGGATGCCGTCGTTCAGCCAGTCCTCCAGCGCCACGAAGGCATGCGCCTGGGGGGTGTAGAGGTCGCCCTCGGCAAAGGCGCGGAACTTGCGCGCCGCGGTCAGCGGGTCGAAGGCGAGGAACAGGGTTTGCAGCACATCCACCGGCAGCTCGCCCTGGCTGTCGATCCAGTGGATGAGCTGGTCGGACTGGGCGGCCTGGGCGCGCGCCGCGGAATCGGCCTCGGCGTGGAAATCCCACGGGGTGGCCAGGAAGATCAGGCCCGACACCGCATCCGCCCGGCGCTGGCCGAGCGCGGCGATGAGCGTGCCGCCCATGCAGTAGCCGATCACCGGCAGGGCGGCGGCCCCGGTGTGTTCCCTCGCAGCGTCGAGCGCCCGGTCCAGGCGCCCGGCCACGTAGTCGGTCATGTCGAAGCCGCGCTCGATGGGCCCCGGCGCATCCCAGTCCACCAGCAGCGGCCGGATGCCGCGCTCGGCGGCCAGCCAGCGCAGGAAGCTGCGGCTGGCCGACAGGTCCATGACGTAGGCGCGATTGACCAGCGAGGGCACCACCAGCAGCGGCACCCCGCCTTCGGGCCGGTAGTCCACCAGCCGCGTCGTGCCCTCCTGCCACACCGTCGGCCGCTCGGGCAGGTCGCGACGGCCGGGGTGATGGCGGTAGCGCAGGATGCCGGCAGCCATGCGCTCCAGGCGGTGGGCGATTTCGTGGCCCAGTGCCGCCGCCACTTCGGCCGGCGGGTGGGCGAACAGCTCAGCCGTCAGCTTCGCCAGGCGCGGGTTCAGCCGGGGCGGCGGCGGCGCCTGCGGGGTCGAGCCGGGCGAGGCGCTCCTCAAGAGCGCGGATCCGGCGATCGAGCTCGTCCAGGCGAGCCAGGCCATCGCCAGATGCGCCGGCAGCGGTCGCGGCCCCAGGCGCCGCAGCGGGTGCGGGATCATGCGCATCCTCCGCCGGCTGGCCCCCGGGAGGCTGGGGTGACTGGGCGGCCGCCATGGTGCCGCCGAGGCCTGCCAGGAACGGCGCCAAAGCGGCCTGCTGCTCGCCGATTATGGTCTGAAACCGGGCCAAGGCTTCCGCGGTTGCGGGGTCCGTTGCCATGGCTGCCCACTGGTCCTGCCACAAGTCCAGGTAGCGTTTCGCCAAATCCGACAGGTCGGTGGGATCGGCCAATTTCGGCTCCTTTGCTGAGGGATTCCGGGGTGTGGGGACACCGCGCTGTGCACCGCGGCAGCGCTGCTTCAACCTCCGTCACCCGGACTTTCCTTGACAAATGGTGTCGCATGGAGGGACCAATTGGAGCGTCCAGAGTGCGGAGCAAAACATATCATGGCCACTGAGAAGCCTACTCAGGCGGTGCCGGTCACGATCAAGAAATACGCGAATCGCCGTCTCTACAACACGTCGACCAGCAGCTACGTGACCTTGGACCATCTGAGCCACATGGTCAAAGACGGCGTTGAGTTCGCCGTCTATGACGCCAAGTCCGGGGAGAACATCACCCGGTCGGTGCTGACTCAGATCATCGTGGAGGAGGAAAATAAGGGCCAAAACATGCTACCAATTGGCTTCTTGCGCCAACTTATCAGCATGTACGGCGACAGCATGCAATGGATGGTGCCTAATTACCTAGAATATAGTATGCAAGCGTTTGCCAAGAACCAGGAAAAGATGCGCCAATACTTCCAACAGACAATGGCAGGCATGTTTCCTTTTGGCACGCTTGAGGAAATGAGCAAGCAGCAATTGGCGATGGCGGAACGGGCGATGAAGATGTTTTCGCCGTTCCCGGAGAATCCCGTGCAGTCCGCCACCGAGCGCCTGTCCGGCAACGAGCGGGAATCGGCCGAGGGGGATGCCCCGGTCAGCTTCGCCGCTGCCGCCGAAGCCCAGGTGGAATTGCTGCAGGCCCGCCTGCAGCAGCTTCAGGGCGAACTCGCCGCCGTCAACAAGGCCAAGAAGGCCAAGGCTGACGCCGGAGAGGCCGACAAGGGCTAGCTTCGCTTAGCGGCGCCGCCGCGGCGGCGTTGCGTCCATCCATTCCGCAAAAGATCGGGCGCCCCGGCGGCCCGGCGAAGGGTCGTGTGCGCCCGCCGCGGCCCCTACAGCAGCAGGACAGCCGCCAGCGCCAGGGTGCCGAGCGACAGCGCCCAGCCGACGGCCGTCAGCAGCCCGTCATGGCTGGTCACCCCGAGGCTGAGCACGATCAGCGCGAAGCTGGGCGCCGTCACGCCCCAGGGAATCACCGCCATCGGATACATCATCGCCGCCATCGCCACGCACGCCCCGGCGGTCACGTGGATCCACGGCGGCTTCACCAGGACGCGGAAGCGCGACGCCGACAGGCGGTCGACCCGCTCGACGGCCGGGCGCACCTTGTCCATGGCCGTGCGCACCGCGTCGCTGCCGATGCGCGGGCGCAGAAGGAAGCCGGGAACCCAGGGGGTGCGGCGCATCAGCAGCATCTGCCCGGCGATCAGCACGATCAGCGTGCCGGTGACGATGGAAACGCCGGGGATGGCCCCGATCACCGGGGCAAAGGCGATCAGCGCGAACACCAAGATCAGCGGCCCGAAGGCGCGGCGCCCGATGGCGCCCATGATGTCGTCGACGGAAACCTTGTCGCCGTCCGCCGCCGCGGCGCGGATCCGGTCGGTCACATCGGCCAGGGAGAGGGCGTCGGCGTCGTATTTGCCGGGCATGGCGCAGGGGGTCCGCTGTGCTGTGGGCCGGAGGGGCACCGGCGGTCCACCACGCGAAGCACGCCGGTTGCGCCTAGGAAACGTCGCCCGGCCGGCCCTGGTTCCTCCCGCATTCCCGTAGGCCCGATTTCCGCAGGCCCACCACCGGCCGGCCCGGACCCGCAGCCGGGACGGCCACGGTTCCGGGTTCGGCTAAGCCCTCAGACGCGGTGTGCCGAGCCACGCCGCAGGCTGTCCACATCGGCCCGCGACAGGCCCATGTCCTTCAGCAGCCGGTCGTCCATCTGGCCCAGCGAGGCCACCGCCCGGCGCCGCTCCTGCCAATCGAACCAGCGGTCGACCAGCCGGACCAGCAAGCTGCCGGTGTGCTGGGCTGCGAGGGTCGGCGACCGCCGCAGGGCCGCGCAGGCCGCGCCGCAGGGATCGCCCGAGCTGGGGTGTTGGATGATGTGTGCCATGGGGTGTCTCCGTTCTCTTGCCCCGCCGGTCCGCCAATCGTCCGGGGTTTGCCTGGGGAGACTGTCCGTTCTCCCCATTGATAAGACAATCGAATAGTTGTTATATGACATTTCAGGATCGCTGATGCATGCCAGCTTGGCCGGCCGCCGGCACCCGCTCCCCCGCCGCACCGGAACAGGATGCGTCCCATGCCCGCTTCCCTCGATCCCGATCTGCTGCGCACCTTCGTGGCCTTCGCCGATACCGGCAGCTTCACCCGTGCCGCGGTGCTGGTGAACCGCACCCAATCCGCCGTCAGCATGCAGATGCGCCGGCTGGAGGAGCTGGTCGGCCGGCCGCTGTTCGAAAAATCCGGGCGCAGCGTCGCCCTGTCGGCCGAGGGCACAGCGCTTGTCACCTATGCCCGCCGCATCCTGCGCCTCAACGACGAGGCGCTGGCGCGCTTCAGCGACACCCCCATGCTTACCGGCACCGTGCGCGTCGGCACGCCGGACGACTACGCGCTGGGCCTGCTGCCCACCCTGCTGGGCCGCTTCGTCGATCTCTATCCCACCGTCCATCTGGAGGTGCGCTGCGACCGCACGGTGGTGCTGCGCGACCTGCTGGACCGCGGCGAGATGGACATTTCGATCCTCTCGGGCGAACCCGGCGAGGACAGCTCCGCCAACGGCGTTCTGCTGGCCCACGAGCCGGTGGTGTGGGTGACCTCCGAAACCCACCTGGCCCACGAGATGGACCCGCTGCCGCTGGCCGCGTTCATGCCGCCGTGTCGCATCCGCTCCGCCGCACTGGAGGCCATGGAGCAGGCGGGGCGGGACTGCCGCGTGGCCTTTTCCAGCCACTCCACCATGGGCATCACGGCAGCCGTGCGCGCCGGGCTGGCGGTGGCGGCCCTGTGCGAAAGCTCGCTATGGCCGGGGCTGCGCCGGCTGGGGGAGGCCGAAGGGTTTCCCGCCCTGCCGTCGATCCCGGTGATGCTGTGCCGCTCGATGCGCCAGGACAATGCCGCCGCGGTGCGG
This sequence comes from Rhodospirillaceae bacterium, assembly GCA_020425485.1. GTDB lineage: Bacteria > Pseudomonadota > Alphaproteobacteria > DSM-16000 > Inquilinaceae > JACKIH01. Next base: position 5,801 of record JAGQRL010000317.1, on the reverse strand, counting down.
CTGGCCGAACACATCCTTTCCCACTCCGCCACCTCCATGGCGGCGTAAGGCGGCATGTCCCGCCGTTCAGTCGGCTCCGGCCCGCACCCCAATATCAACGGCCCCTGGGACCGACGTTTGCCACGGTCGCCGCGATGATCGTCTCGGCCAGCTACCGCACCGACATTCCGGCCTTCTACACAAGCTGGTTCCTGAAGCGGCTGGCGGCCGGATCGGTGCCGGTGACCAATCCCTATGGTGGCCGGCCCACCCAGGTGCCGCTGACCGGGCCTGAGGTGGATGGCTACCTGGTGTGGACGCGCAACCCGGAGCCCTTCGCGCCCGCCCTGGAAGCCTTGGCGCAGCTTGGCCTGCCCGTCGTCATCCACCTCACCATCACCGGCTACCCGCGCGCGCTGGACCGTTCGGTGATCGCCGCCGACCGCGCCGTGGCAGCCGCCCGCGCGCTGGCCCGCCGCTACGGCCCGCGCGCCGTGGTATGGCGCTACGACCCGGTGGTCTGGACCGACGCCACACCGCCCGACTGGCACCGGCGACAGATGGCCACGCTGGCCGCCGCCCTGGCCGGCACGGTGGACGAGGTATGCCTGTCGGCCGCCACCATCTACCGCAAGACCCGCCGCAACCTGGACCGCGCCGCCGCCCGCCACGGCTTTGCCTGGCGCGATCCGCCGCCGGAGGAGAAGCGGGCGCTGCTGTCGGACCTCGCCAGCCTTGCGCTGGACGCAGGTCTGCGGCCCACCCTGTGCAGCCAGCCGGACCTGCTGGCGGGGCCGCTGGAGGCCGCCGCCTGCGTGGATGCCAAGCGCCTGTCGGATGTCGCGGAGCGGCCCATCGCGGCCCGCCGCAAGGGCAACCGGCCGGGCTGCCTGTGCGCGGAAAGTCGGGATATCGGCGCCTACGACACCTGCCCGCACGGCTGTGCCTACTGCTACGCGGTGTCGGACCGGGGCCGGGCGCAGGCCCGCCAGCGCGCCCACGATCCCGCGGTGGCGGACCTGGCGGGGGCCGCCGCCCTGGCGCCGCGGCAGCGCCGGCCTACCTCCCTGGCGAAGAACATTTGATTGATCCCCGCTTCCGCTCGCCGGCACCCTTCCTTGGTTCCCGGCCCTTGGCGGCGTCGCCCCGGCGCCGGCCCGACAGAACGCATTGGACCGCATGACAGACAAAGCCGCATTCCGGCGCCGCCCACCGGTATCCGCCCGACCGCGCCGCCCGGCAGCAGCGGGCTAGCCGCGCATGGACGCCCACGATCCCCACGCCGCGGCGGCTGCCGGCGACCATTCCGTGGCGGCTGCGTCCGCCGATCCCATGCACCGGCCGGCCCCGCGGTCGCTGGTGGTGTCGCTGGTGCTCACCCTGCTGGTGGCCTTCGGGCCGCTGTCCACCGATCTCTACCTGCCGGCGCTGCCCACCATTTCCACCACCTTCGGCGTCGACTCCGGCTCCGCCCAGCTCACCCTCAGCATCTTCCTGCTCGGCTTCGCCGCCGGGATGCTGGCCTACGGCCCGCTGTCCGACCGCTTCGGCCGGCGGCCGCTGATCATCGGCGGCATCGTCGTCTTCGTGCTGGCCACGGTGGGCTGCGCACTGGCCGACAGCCTGGAAAGCCTGATCGTCTGGCGTTTCTTCCAGGCGATCGGCGCCTGCTGCGGCCCGGTGCTGGGGCGCGCCACGGTGCGCGACATCTACGCCCCGGAGGATGCCGCCCGGGTGATGGCCTATATGGGCCTGGCCATGGGCGTGGCGCCGGCCATCGGCCCGGTGCTGGGCGGCCTGCTCACCGAGGTGTTCGGCTGGCGCTCCACCTTCATCGTGCTCGTCGTCTTCGGGCTGTCGGTGGGGATCGCCGTAGTGCTGCTGTTGGGCGAGACCAACCGCTACAAGAACCCCGAGGCGACGCGCATCGACCGGCTGATCGCCAACTACTGGGTGCTGCTGCGCCACCGCATCTTCCTCGGCTACGCCCTGGTGCAGGCGGCCGGGTATTCGGGGATCTTCGCCTATATCAGCGCCTCGTCCTTCGTGCTGATCGACGGCGTCGGGCTGTCGCCTTTGGCCTTCGGCCTGTGCTTCGGGGCGGTGGTGCTGGGCTTCATGCTGGGCACCTTCCTCAGCGGGCGCACGGTGAAGCGCGTCGGGCTCGACCGGCTGATGCGCATCGGCACCACCTTGTCGCTGGCCATGGCGGTGCTGCTGCTGGCCCTGGCGCTGGCCCTGCCGCCCTCGGTGCCGGCCGTGGTCGGCCCCATGGCCGGGTTCATGGTGGGCATCGGGCTTACCCTGCCCAACGCCATGGCGGGCGCCCTCGGCCCCTTCCCGCACATGGCCGGGGCCGCTTCGGCACTGATGGGCTTCGGCCAGATGGGCCTGGCCGCCCTGGTCGGTTTCCTGGTGGGCCAGGCGACGGAGGGAACCGCCCTCGCGCTCGGCGTCGCCCTGGTGGCCATGTCCGCCACCGCGGCGGCCGCCCATGGGCTGGTGGTGTCGCGCGCCAGGCCGGTACCCGGGCACTAGGGTCGCCAACAGACGCATCCAACGGAAGGCTCCCATGCCCGGCCGGGGACTGCTCGGAGCCGGCGAAACGCATAGACTCCGCAGGGTGAGCCAACACCCTGCCCCTCCCAGTCAGCCAGCACCGGCCTCGCCCCCGGCCGGCGGCAGCCCCGACCCGGCGGCACTGGGCGCCGTCTGGCAGCGCCTGCCGGCCAACACGCGGGGTGCGGTGTGGGTGCTGCTGGCGGCGGCCGGCTTTTCCACCATGGCCGCCCTGGTGAAGGACCTGGGGCACGACCTGCCGAGCCTGCAGATCGCCTTCTTCCGCTGTGCCGTCGGCCTGGCCGTTGTGGCCCCCCTGGTGGCGCGGGTGGTGGTGCGGGCCGGGCCGGAGGTGCTGAAGAGCCGCGCCTGGAAGCTGCATCTCGCCCGCGCCCTGGTGGGCATCACCGCCATCGGCTGCGGCTTCTACGCCTTCACCCATCTGCCGCTGGCCACCGCCACGGCGATCACCTTCACCACGCCCTTGTTCATGGTGGTGCTGGCGGTGCTGGTGCTGCGCGAGACCGTGCGCTGGCGGCGCTGGACGGCGACGATGGTGGGCTTCGTCGGCGTGCTGGTGATGGTGCGGCCGGGGGCCGGCACGCTGGACCCGGCGGTGCTGGTGGCCCTGACGCAGGCTCTGGCGGTCGCCACCGCCCTGGTGCTGGTGAAGAAACTGCCGAAAGCGGAATCCTCGCTGACCATCATGGCCTATTTCACCGTGCTGTCGACCGCGGCGGCGGCGATCCCCGCGGCCGTGGTGTGGCAGCCGATGGAAGCCCACCACTGGCTGCTGGCGCTCGCCGTCGGCCTGTTCGGCGTGGGCAGCCAATGGGCGCTGATCATGGGCTATCGGGTGGGCGAGGCGTCTGCCGTGGCGCCGTTCGACTACACCAAGCTGCTGTTTGCCGGACTCCTCGGGATCGCGCTGTTCGGCGAGGTGCCGGACGGGTGGACCCTGGTCGGTGCGGCCATCATCGTCGCCGCCACGGTGTATATCGCCCGGCGCGAAGCCGGCGCCGGCGCGCCCGCCACGCCCGGCCCCGTCCCCTGAGCGGAAGGCTCCCATGCCCGGCCGGGGACTGCTCGGAGCCGGCGAAACGCATAGATTTCGTAGGGTGAGCCAACACCCTGCCCCTCCCGGCCAGCCCGCACTGGCCTCGCCCCCGGCCGAACCGGCCTTTGCCGGGGACGCCGCCAGGGGCACAGCACGCCCGGCCGGCCGCAGCCTCGACCCGGCGGCACTGGCCGCGGCCTGGCAACGCCTGCCGGCCAACACCCGCGGTGCGGCGTGGATCCTGCTGGCCGCCGCCGGCTTTTCCACCATGGCCGCCCTGGTGAAGATCCTCGGCCAAAACCTGCCGAGCCTGCAGATTGCCTTCTTCCGCTGCTGGGTGGGCCTGGCGCTGGTCACTCCGCTGATCGTGCGCGCCGGCCCGCGCATCCTGCTGAGCCGCTCGTGGAAGCTGCATGTGGGCCGCGCCCTGGTGGGCATCATCGCCATCGGCTGCGGTTTCTACGCCTTCACCCATCTGCCGCTGGCCACCGCCACGGCCTTCACCTTCACCAAGCCGCTGTTCATGATCGTGCTGGCGGTGCTGCTGCTGGGCGAAGTGGTGCGCTGGCGGCGCTGGACGGCGACGGTGGCCGGCTTCGTCGGCGTGCTGGTGATGGTGCGGCCGGGGGCTGGCACGCTGGACCCGGCGATTTTCATCTCGCTGACCCAGGCGCTGTGCATCGCCATCGCCGTGGTGCTGGTGAAGAAGGTTCCGCGCACCGAGTCCAATCTCACCATCCTGGCCTATTTCGGCATCCTGTCGACGACGCTGATGGGCATTCCGGCCGCCATCGTCTGGCAGCCGATGACGGCCGCCCAGTGGGGGCTGGGCATCGCCGTGGGGCTGTTCGGCGTGGCCAGCCAATGGGCCATCATCAACGGCTACCGCACCGGCGAGGCTTCCGCGGTGGCGCCGTTCGACTACACGCGCCTGCTGTTCGCCAGCCTGTTCGGCATCGTGCTGTTCGGCGAAATGCCCGATGTGTGGACGGTGGTGGGGGCCGGCATCATCGTTGCCGCCACGGTGTATATCGCCCGGCGGGAGGCGCGCATCGGTGCACCCGCCAAGGCCGGCCCGACCGACTGACGGCGAACCGCCGGCCCTTGCCCCGGCGCTGCCACACTGACCCCGGAAATCTCGGCGATGGTTTCCAGGCGACCCGGCGTGGCCGCCGATCGAGGAGGGGGTCAGGCATGGCGCGCTACAAGGACGAGGAGGTGGTGGCGGCGCTGCAGCCCCACCTGGAGGACGGGGAACGGCTGGTCAACTTCGCCTATGGCGTGCGCCAGCCGAACATCTGGGTGATCTTCCTGCTGATGCTGCCGGCGATCCTGCCGGGGGCCATCGCGGTGACGCTGATGACCAAGGAATACATCGTCGGCCTGACCGACCGGCGGCTGATCGCCCTCAGGGTCAAGCGCCGGCCGCCCCAGGTGAAGGAGGCGACCGCCTACGATCTCGCCAGCCTGCCCCCCAGCCGGGCGAGGGCGCTGGGCTTCTTCACCTATCTGTGGATCGACGACGAGGCGGCCCCCTTCCGCGCCAAGTTCCACCGCCTGGGGATGAAGGAAAACCGCCGGCATTCGCGCGAGATGGCCGCTGCGTTGACGGGCGACCAGGCGTTCCTGGCAACCTGAGGGGGCCGGTGCTGCCGGCCGGCCGGCACCCGGCGGGAGGTGTGCGATGGAGACACCGCGCTACAGCGACCGCGAGGTGGTGGACGCGCTGGCGCCCCACCTGCACAGCGGCGAGCCCTTGCTCGCCTACGCCTTCGGGATGCGCTTTCCCAATTTCTGGCTGCTGGTGGCGTTGCTGTGCCTCGGCATCCTGCCGGGGCTGGCGCTCATGCTCTTTGGCAGCAGGCTCTACTTCGTCGGCCTCACCGACCGCCGGCTTATCGTGGTGCAGGTGAAGGGCCAGCCGGCCCAGGTGCTGGGGGTGACGGAGTACGACCTGGCCGCCCTGCCGCCGGTGCGCGCCAAGGCGGGCGTCCAGTTCACCAGCCTGTGGATCGACGATCCCGAGCACCCCGTCCGCATCCGCTTCAGCCGCATCGCGCTGAAGGAGAACGAGCGCCAGTCCCGCGCAATCGCCGCCGCCTTGACCGGCGACCGCACCTTGCTGCCGGGGTGAAACAGCCCGCCCCTACCGCGGCCGCAGCGTCGGGAAGGCGATGACGTCGCGGATCGACGGGCTGTCGGTGAG
>JAGQRL010000316.1 GCA_020425485.1 Rhodospirillaceae bacterium | reverse complement strand
GGCCCCCTGGGCCTCGCCTGGCTGCACGTGCTGCCCAACATCCGCGGCATCCTGCTGATCCAGTCCACCGTGCTGCTGGCCATTGGCGTGCTGGCCGAAGCCGGGCTCACGTATCTCGGCGTCGGCGCCCAGCTTCCCCAGCCCACCTGGGGCAAGATGCTGTTCGATGCCCGGGTGCTCATGCAGCTCTATCCGGCGCAGGCCATCGTGCCGGGGGCGGCCATCGCGCTCAGCGTGCTCGGCTTCAACCTGCTGGGCGACGGGCTGCGCGACCGCCTGGACCCGCGCCTGGCGGGATCGCGCCGGCGGCGGGGGCGGACCGTGGACGGTGTCCAGGACGATCCGGCAGTGGCGGCGGTGATCGCGTCCGACCTGGCGCTGGACGACGGGCTGGAGGGGATCAGCGAGCGCCGTTGACCTTGCGCACCATGGAGAGGATGGGCCGGCGCGGCAGCAGGGCCGACAGCCCGGCATAGACCTTCTGGCCGAAGCCCGGCACCACCACGCGGCGGCCGCGCGCCAGCGCCTGCCACCCGGCCTCCGCCACCGATCGGGCGTCGGGCGCCTTGTTGCCGCGGCCGGTGAACAGCGGCGTGCTGGCCGCCCCGGCGCGGGTGGAGAATTCCGTCTCCGTCGGGCCGGGGCACAGGGCGGTCACCCGGATCCCGTAGCGCCGGAACTCCTCCCACAGCGCTTCGGAGAAGGACAGAACGTAGCTCTTGCTGGCGTAGTATACGGCCATGTTGGGGCCGGGCTGGTAGGCCGCCAGCGAGGCGACGTTGAGGATGCCGCCACCGCCACGCTGCACCATGCCGGGGGCGACGGCGCGGGCCAGCAGCGTGACCGCGGTGATGTTGACGTCCACCATGCCAGCCAGCTCGGCGGGGTCCTGGCGCAGGATGCGGCCGCGCAGGCCGAAGCCGGCATTGTTGACGAGGATGCCCACCGGCATATCCGCCAACTCGCGCGCCAGGGCTTCCGTCTGGCCACGATCGGCGAGGTCGCAGGTGCGGCAGGCAACCGGTACGCCGTGGCGGTCGCGCAGCTCCGCCGCCAGGGCTTCCAGCCGGTCGGTGCGGCGGGCCACCAGCAGCAGCGGCTGGCCTTCGGCCGCAGCCAGGCGGGCGAACTCCAGCCCGAGGCCGCTCGATGCGCCGGTGACGACGGTGATGGGGCGCTGATCGCCCCCCGCCGCGCCGGTGGCAGACAGCGGTGCGGCCTCGCTCACGGCGTGGTGGAGGCGTCGGAGGGCTCGGCGGAGGGGGCCGGCCGGCTCATCAACCGCGGGGCCAGCCCGTCGGATGCCGCCTTCTGCAGCCGCGTCCACCAGAACGGCGCCCAGAGCTGCTGCCAGAAGCCGGACGGCATCGCTTCGGTGATGCCGATTTCCGTCGGCGGCCGCCGGTCGGGGTTGATGTAGGTGCCGAACACCAGATCGTAGATGATCAGCACCTCGCCGTAGTTCTTGTTGCCCTCGCGCAGATCGGTGGAGTGGTGCCAGCGGTGCAGCACCGGGGTGTTGAAGATGTAGTTCAACGGCCCGCAGCGCATCTCGATGTTGGCGTGGGTGAGCATGCCGACGAAGGCGGTGGTGACGGCGACCCAGATGAACACCTCCGACGGCGCACCGGCCAGCGCCAGAATGGGCATGGCGGCGCCGACGCTGATCAGCGTATCGACGAAATGGAAGCGGCCGGTGTTGACGAACCACAGCCGGCGCACGCTGTGGTGCAGCGCATGAAAGCGCCACATCGGGTACCACTCGTGGGAGATGCGGTGCATCCAGTAGAGGCCGAATTCGGCCACCACCATGCCGAGGGCCGCTTGCGCCCACATGGGCCAGTGCACCGGCCAGGGCGCCCGCCCATCTGCCGACACCAGCTCCGCCAGCCCGATCACCCCGGCGAACACCACGGTGACCTGGACGACGCCCTTGGTGACCACCGTATGCCCCAGATCCTGCCAGATCTGGCTATCGGGCGAATGCCAGGCGGTTTCGTGCGGCCGCACCCGTTCCAGGACGAAGATAACGGCTGCGAAAGACAAATAGACTATGTTGAATGCCAGCACGCCCGGAATTCCGAGGTCCATGCCGAAGGCCACCAGGGCCACCGGGACCCCGAAAAGGAGCGGCCAGATCAAGTAGGAAACAATGGTTCGTACCATGCTTCGGTTTCCCCTCCATGAACCGAGGTCGCCGTCCGGGAAGCGAGATGCGACTCGTTGTACAGTGCTGTGCAGGGTCCGAAAATCCACAAAATCGTGGCGGACTTTCGTTCTCGTTTTGCTATCGGCGATTGTGGTGGCCTGCGGCGAGCCGCCGGACGACGCGCAGATAGAGCAGGCGCTGGTGGCGGCGATTAGATCCGACGCCGCAATACATGGCCTGCGCGGGCCCGACGGCGAGCCCATCGCGTCCTGGCGCATTTCCGTGCGCGACCTGGATATCCACGAGATCGTGGAGACCGACGACTACTGGCGCGCCCGGGTCACCTTCAATCTGCTGATCGACACCGCGGCCAACCCGCAGCGGGCGATGGTCAGCCTGCGACAGGGCGAGGACGGCGCCTGGCAGGTGTTTCGGGTGGACGCGCTGTAACGCGGAGCAGCGGGCCGTGCGCGGTCAGGTTCGGGCGTGCGGCGCTGACCTTGCCGCCTCGCCGGCAGCCGCGGTGCTGTGGGCGGCCATGCGCATCAGCCTGCGGAACTTGGCACACTCCATGTGGGACTCGGCCGGGCAATCGGCCACGTGGCGCAGGGCGTTGCGCAGGGTCGTCAGGTTCTTGATCTTGCGGTCCAGCGCATCGGCGCGCTCGTGCAGGGTGGCGCGCGGCAGGTCGGGCGCGCCGTCCTCGCCGAACATGCCGGCGATCTCGGTGAGCGTGAAGCCGGCCACCTTGCCCAGCGAAATCAGGGCGAGCTGCTGGAGAACGTCGGCATCGTACTGGCGGCGCAGCCCATGCCGGGCGACCGGCCGCACCAGCCCGATTTCCTCGTAGTAGCGCAGGGCAGACGGCGGTACCCCGCTTTGGCGCGCGACCTCCCCGATATCCAGAACTTTCATGCTTGACCTCAAGTTGGCTTGAAGTGGCACCGTGCCATCTTATTGAAATTCAAGCTAGGCATCGCCATGAGAGAGCAAGTGGGGAACGAAGGCAAGGCCGAGGGCAAGGGGCCGGCCGGCAGCCGCGGGCTGGCGGTTCTGGCCGTTGCCATCCTGCTCGCCTCGCTGGGGGTCAGCATCGCCACCGTGGCGCTGCCCACCCTGGCACAGGCGTTCACCACGCCGATGGCCAGCGTGCAATGGGTGGTGCTGGCCTATCTGCTCTCCGTCACCGTCGCCATCGTTGCCGGCGGCCGCATGGGCGACCTGTTCGGCCACCGCCGCGTGCTGCTGGTGGGACTGGCCGTTTTTGCCGCCGCCTCGGCCGGGGCGGCTGTTGCACCGACGCTGGGTGTGCTGATCGCCGCCCGCGCCGCCCAGGGCATCGGCGGAGCGATCCTGATGGCCCTGCCCATGTCCATCGCCCGGGAAACGGTGCCGACGGAGCGCACGGGTGCTGCCATGGGGCTGCTCGGCTCCATGTCGGCCATCGGCACGGCACTTGGGCCCTCTGTGGGCGGGGCGCTGATCGCCTGGCAGGGCTGGCGCGCCTCCTTCGTGCTGCTGGCGCTGCTGGGGCTTGGTGTGCTGGTGCTGGCCGCGCGCGAACTGCCGTTGGCAGGACCGAAACAGCCACAGCGGCGCCCGCGGCTCGATCTCGCCGGCATGCTGGTGCTGGCGGTTTCGTTGACGGTCTATGCCCTGGCGATGACCGGGGCGGTGGCCTGGATGCACGGCGGGGTGCTGCTGGCGGCCGCGGCAGTGGGGGGCGTGCTGTTCGTGCTGGTGGAACGGCGGGCGGCCGCCCCGCTGGTTCACCTGCCGGTTCTGGCCAGCCGCCGGATCGCCGCCTCCCTGGCGATGAACCTTCTGGTCGCCACCGGGATGATGGCCACCCTGGTGGTGGGGCCGTTCTACCTGACCTTCGTGCTCGGCCTGAACGAAGCGCTGGTGGGCCTGGTGATGGCGGCGGGACCGGCGATTTCAGCGCTCTCGGGCGTGCCGGCGGGGCGCGTGACCGACCGCTTCGGGGCGCCGCGCATCCTGGTGTTCGGCCTGGTGGAGGCGACGGTGGGCTTCCTCTGCCTCGCCCTGCTGCCGGACCTGCTGGGGGTGGCCGGCTATGTGGTGGCGCTGGCGCTGCTGACGCCGGGCTTCCAATGCTTCCTGGCGGCCAACAACACCGCGACCATGGTGGCGGCACGGGAGGACCAGCGCGGCATGGTCTCCGGCCTGCTCGGGCTATCGCGCAATCTGGGCTTCATGACCGGCGCCTCGGCCATGGGTGCCGTGTTCGCCGCCGCCGCCGGCACGCAAGACGTGGCCCACGCGACGGCAGAGGCGGTGAGCCGCGGCTTCTCAACGACCTTCCTGGTGGCGGCCGGGCTGATGGTGGTGGCCCTGATTGCAGCGCTGGCGGGCCGCCGGGCCGGCGCCCCCCGGACAGTGCGGCAGGAGGTGGGATGAGCCGAGCTTCCACCAAGGCCCCTAGTCCAGACCAGACACCCTGAATTCTCGGGCAATCTCTGCTGTTGCCACCCACCATGCGGACGCACGAGTCCGGTGTTGATGGAATTCGAAGGCCGCTCGATCGAGAAAGCACTCTTCAACGTTCCAGACCAGTGGATCATCCGTCTCAGTCACATCGAAGGAAACACAGCCCGGCTCAGCCCTTGTCAGGCGAACGTGCTCGGGCAGACAGCTCTTCACAACCTCGACTTCCTGCGTGGATGCGCAAATCAGCCGGCCCGACAGGTGCACAGTTCCAGCTTTCCGGGCCGCTGTCTTGGCCATCCAACACTCCTCCATCCAATCGTCATGCTCGCACACACCCCAACGGTGTCGCCTCAGGCGCCGCTTCTGTAGAACTGCTGCATTATTTTGCGAAGGTACGTCTTCACGTTGCTGTCGAGCCGTTCATTGAGGCTCTCCCAGGTCAGGTCGAAGCCGCCGGGCAGGGCCAGTTGGCCGTCCACGGTGGCGAACCCCATGGTCCAGTCGGCGAAGGAGCGGTCCTCGACGGCACCTTCCGTCATGCGGATCATGTTCCTGTGGCGCTGGTCGCGGTGCAGGCGGGCGATCAGGTCGGTGACCGCCTCCGGCGGGCCTTCGAAATACTGTACGAAACAGCCGTCGTTGTAGAGCAACAGGCCTGTCAGGTCCTGTGCCGCGTTGTTTCGGCGCGCCTGTGCCAGCAAGGCTTCCAGGTCTGGCTGTTCCATCAGCGTCTTGGCGGAGCTGAAATAAAAATAGTGAGTCAATTCAGCCATTTCAGCGATCTATTGTTGAATCGATGGTATCCCGTCAGGCAATGCCATAGGGGCGCGTCTCCGGCTCCCTTCAGATCATCTTGGCCGCCCGGCCTTCGGGCCGGACGTGCCGGCAGGGGGCTGCCTATCCGTTGCCCGCCGGCTGCACGAAGCTGTCGATCACCCGCTTTTCGCCGGCGTGTTCGAAGTCGATCACCAGCTTGTCCTCGTCCACCGCGCGCACCTCGCCGTAGCCGAACTTCTGGTGGAACACCCGATCGCCGACCGAGAAGGCGCTTTGCGGCCGCGGCCGCGACGCCACTTCCCACGCCGCCCCGTCGATGGTGCGCGCCGGTCCGCGCCGGCTGACGGCGGCATAGCTGGCGCGGAAGGCGGGGGCATAGGTGGGCTCGGCCACCACGGCGACGGGGGTGAGGCCGGGGTCGCTGTCGTGGTCGGTGTGCGCGCCGGGCAGCTCGCCGACGAAGCGCGAGGGCAGGGCGGACTGCCACTGGCCGTGCACCAGCCGGTTGGCGGCACTCGACACATAGGCGCGGTCGCGCGCCCGGGTGAGGCCGACATAGGCGAGCCGCCGTTCCTCCTCCAGCCCGGCGATGCCGCTTTCGTCCATGGCGCGCTGGTGGGGGAACAGCCCTTCCTCCCAGCCGGGCAGGAACACATGGCCGAATTCCAGGCCCTTGGCGGCGTGCAGCGTCATCAAGGTCAGCTTGTCGTCGCCCACTGCGGCGTCGTTTTCCATCACCAGGCTGACGTGTTCCAGGAAGCCGCCGAGGGTTTCGAACTCCTCCATGGCGGCCACCAGTTCCTTCAGGTTGTCCAGCCGGCCCTGGGCTTCCGGGCCCTTGTCCGCCTGCCACATGGCGGTGTAGCCGCTTTCGTCCAGCACCACGCCGGCCAGTTCCGGGTGGGGCATCTGCTCCACCATGGCGCGCCAGCGGTCGAAATCCTCCATCAGCCGGCGCAGCGAGGTGCGGGTTTTCGGCTTCAGCTCGTCGGTGCTGACCAGCCGCAGGGCCGCCTCGGTGAGTGGGATGCCGGCCGCTCGGCCGGCCTGCACCAGAGTCTGGATGGTGGCGTTGCCGATGCC
>JAGQRL010000315.1 GCA_020425485.1 Rhodospirillaceae bacterium | reverse complement strand
GCAGGCGCTTGGCGTCGTGGTCGATCAGCCGGGTTTCCACCGTCACCACGTCGCTCGGCATCACCTCGCGGTCGTAGGTGATATGGCTTTCCAGCACTACCCAGGAGCCGCCTGTCTCGCGGCTGTAAGCTTCGCCCATGCCGAGATGATCGAACAGCGCGACGCCCGCCATGTCGAAAATCAGCACGTAGTAGGCGACGTTCAGGTGGTCGTTGTAGTCCAGCCACTCCGGCTTGATCGGGGTGGTCAGCAGGCGCAGCGGCGCGGCATCGGGCATGGGGCTTCCTATACGGTTCGGTCGGTGGCGTGCCGGGACGGCGGCTGCGGGCAGGTGCTCAGCGGGCGACGGGGTCCGCCAGGTACTCTTCCTCGGTCACCTGCTCCAGCCATTCCACGGCCGAGCCGTCCAGCTTTTCCTGGATGGCGATGTGGGTCATCGCCGTGGTCGGGGCGGCGCCGTGCCAGTGCTTTTCGCCCGGCGGGATCCACACCACGTCGCCGGGGCGGATTTCCTCCACCGGTCCGCCGAGCCGCTGCACCCGGCCGCAGCCATAGGTGACCACCAGCGTCTGGCCCAGCGGATGGGTGTGCCAGGCGGTGCGGGCGCCGGGCTCGAAGGTCACGCAGGCGGCCGCCACGCGGGCCGGCTCCGGCGCATCGACCAGCCGATCGAGCCGGACGGAACCGGTGAAATAGGCCGCCGGCCCCACCTCCGAAGGCTTCGTGCCGTTGCGGGTAATGTCCATGAGGTCCTCCTTCCGCCGGCCGGCGGTGGCGCGGCTGTGCCGCCTAGCGCGGCTCCAACTGGGCGAGCGTCTGCAGCATCTTCGCACACAGGCGGTAGCCGTCGGAGCGCTCGGCGAACACCTCCACGTCGCAGGTGGTGAGCATGCGGCCGGGCTTGACCACCTTGCCGATGGCGCGCAGCCGGTCGCCCGCCGCCGGGGCCACCAGGCTGATCTTCATCTCCGCCGTCAGCACCAGGCTGTGGGGCGGAAACAGGCTGTAGGCGGCGTATCCGCCGGCATTGTCCGCCAGGGTGGTGGTGACGCCGGCGTGGAAATAGCCGTTCTGCTGGGTGAGGTCGGGCCGGTAGGCGATGGTGATTTCCACCAGCCCCGGCTCCACCCGCGCCAGCTCCGCCCCCAGCAGCGACATGAACCCCTGCTCGGCGAAGCTGCGGACCACCTTCTCCTTCCAGTCGGGGTCGGTGGGCGGGAAGTTGGGTGCCGCAAAGGGGTTCATTGGCCGGACCCTCGGAGGAGCACAGACAGCGCCATCATAGCAGCACCCAGGCGGCGAGCCCGAGGAAGGCGAAGAACCCCACCACATCGGTAACGGTGGTGAGGAACACGCCCGACGCCACGGCGGGGTCGACATTGAAGCGGTCGAGTGCCAGCGGAATGATGGTGCCAGACAGCCCGGCGATGATCAGGGTGACGATCATGGCGCTGCCGATCACCAGGCCGAGCAGCATGTCCTGGAACCACAGGGCGGCCACGGCACCGGCGATCACGGCGAACAGCACGCCGTTGATGGAGCCGACCAGCACCTCCTTCCACATCACCCGGCGGGCGTTGTGGCCGGACAGCTCCTTCATGGCGATGGCGCGCACCGCCACCGTCAGCGTCTGGGTGCCGGCATTGCCGCCCATGGACGCAACGATGGGCATCAGCACCGCCAGCGCGACGACCTGCTGGATGGTGCCTTCGAACATGGCGATGACGGAGGAGGCGACCACCGCGGTGATCAGGTTCACCCCCAGCCAGGCGAAGCGGGCGCGGCTGGTTTCCATGACGTCGTGGTAGAGGTCGCCCTCGCGCACGCCGCCCATCTTGAACAGGTCGTCCTCGGCCTCTTCGTCGATCACGTCGACCACGTCGTCGACGGTGACCACGCCGATCAGCCGTCCGTCGCCATCCACCACGGCGGCGGAGGTCATGTCGTACTGGCGGAACAGGAAGGCCACTTCCTCCTGGTCCATGGTGGCGGGCACCGTGCGAATTTCTTCCTCCACCAGGTCGGCCAGGCGGATGGAACGCTTGGATCGCAGGATCTTGGAGATCTTGATGTCGCCGGTGGGCCGGTAGCGCGGATCGATCACGAACACGTCGTAGAATTCGTCCGGCAGATCCTCTGCCACGCGCAGGAAGTCGATGGTCTTGCCCACCGTCCAGAACATCGGCACCGCGATGAACTCGCGCTGCATCAGGCGGCCGGCGGAATATTCGGGGTAGTTCAGGCCCTCTTCGATCCACCGCCGGGCGATGGTGGGCATGGCGTTCAGCACGGCTTCGCGAACGTCGTCGTCCAGTTCCTCGATGACGGTGAAGGCGTCATCGCTGTCCAGGCCGGTGAGCGCGCGGGCCAGTTCCTCGGGGTCGAGCTGCTCGACCACGTCTTCGCGAACGTCCGGGTTCAGGTAGGTGAGGAATTCCGCGTCGGTTTGCAGGGCCGGGCGGATCACCTCCACGACCGTCTGCCGGTCCTCCGGGTGCAGGCGTTCCAGCAGGTCGGCCATGTCGGCGGAGTGCAGGCCCGACGCGAGGCGTTCCACCTCCTCCAGGCGGGCGTCGTCGAGCGCCTGTTCGATCTCGCGCTGCAGCTCTTCCTGCAGGCCGTACGGATTGTCGGAGGAGGCCGCTTCCGGCTCCGCGGTGGCGGCGGGGGAGACGGTGGTCTCGTCCTCCAGGTCGCTCGGTCGCTGCGGCTCCGCCATTCAGGCTCTCCAGTCACTCGGGGGGTCGGGGATGGGCACGTGGGGGTGGCGGGCCGGCGGGCGCTGGGGCGCCGCGGCGGGGCGGTCAGCCGTCCGGCAGGGGGATGAACTCGGTTTCGTCCAGCACCCGGTCGAAGCGGCCCGCCTGCCAATCGGCCTTGGCCTGCTCGATCCGCTCCT
This sequence comes from Rhodospirillaceae bacterium, assembly GCA_020425485.1. Classification (GTDB taxonomy): domain Bacteria; phylum Pseudomonadota; class Alphaproteobacteria; order DSM-16000; family Inquilinaceae; genus JACKIH01. The sequence goes on along the minus strand of JAGQRL010000315.1, from coordinate 7,942 downwards.
TGGAGCTGGAAACGAAGTTCCACCAAATGTAGCGCGGTTCGGGGAAGGCGGTGCCGCCCACCAGCAGCAGCCGGGCATCGGCTTCGGCCGCCACCACCGCGGTTTCGCCCGGCCGCAGCACCAAGAGGGCGCCGGCATCGTAGCCCTCACCGGCGATGGCGATGCGGCCCGACACGATGTAGAGCGCCCGCTCCTCGTGTTCCGGCGCTATCGGCAGGCGCTGGCCGGCTGCCAGCGCGATGTCGGCATAGACCAGTTCGCTGGCGGTGGCGACCGGCGAGGCGGCGCCGAGGAAGGATCCCGCCACCAGCCGCACCTTGGCGCCGTCGGCGTCGATCTCCGGCAGCGCCGCGGTGCCGTAGTGCACGAAGCTGGCGTCGGTTTCCTCCGCCGCCGTGGGCAGGGCCACCCAGCTTTGCATGCCGAACAGGCGGCCGCCGCCGGTGCGCTGGTCAGCCGGCGAGCGTTCCGAATGGGCGATGCCGCGCCCCGCGGTCATCCAGTTCACCTCGCCGGGGCGGATGACGATCTCCGTGCCCAGGCTGTCGCGGTGGGTGATGGCGCCGTCGAACAGGTAGGTGATGGTGGCGAGCCCGATATGCGGGTGGGGGCGCACATCCAGGCCATGGCCCACCAGCAGCTCGGTCGGCCCCATCTGGTCGAGGAAGATGAACGGCCCCACCATGCGGCGGCGGGCCGACGGCAGGGCGCGGCGCACGTCGAACCCGCCGACATCGTGGGCGCGCGGCAGGATCACCACATCCACCGCACCGGTCGGGGCGGCGGCATTGGACTGCGCGTCTGGGCAGGGCTGCCAGCTCATCTCCACCTCTCCCGGATTTCGATCGGCTCAACTGCGACTTAGGGCACGCCGACCGTTTGCAGCCACTGTATGGCGTCCCCGAGCGATGCGGCCAAGGGGCGTGGCACAACTCCCAGGCAACCGAGCGACCGGCCGGCATCGAAGCGGACGGATTTTCCGGCGATGCGGACGCCGGCGACGGAGGCCTGGGGGGGCTTGCCGGTGCGCCGGGCGATGGCTTCCTGGGCCACCGCGGCGGCCAGGGCAAGGCGCTGGGGCACGCGGTGCCGCGGCATCGGCCGGCCGGAAAGCTCGGCCAACAAGGCCAGCAGGGCGCGGAACTCCACACCGTGGCCGGCGGCCAGATAGCGGCCGGGCGGGGCGGCCAGGGCGGCGAGGATCGCCTGGGCGAGGTCGCGCACGTCGATCAGGTCGAGCCGGCAGTCCAGGAAGGCGGGCGTGCGGCCGGACAACAGGTCGCACAGCATGGCCATGGGTTCGGTGCCGCGGGCATCCTGCGCCCGGTGGCCGGGACCCACCGGGGCGGTGGGCAGCACCACCACCGGTTCGCCCAGGCCGACGCCGGCCAGAACCTCCTCCGCGCGGCGCTTGGAGCGGCAATAGGGGCCGAACAGCGCCACTTCGGGCGGGCGGTCGGCCTCCGTCACCACGGCCCCGCGGTGGCTGCCCGCCCCCACCAGGGTGACGGCGCTGGAGAGGTGGACGAAGCGGGCGACGCCGGCCGCCTTGGCCGCCTCGGCAAGCCGCCGGGTGCCGTCCACGTTCACGCGCTCGTAGGCATCGGCGTCGCGCTGCCACAGCGTGCCGATGCCGGCGATGTGGATCACCGCGTCCACGCCGGCCAGGGCCCTGGCCACAGCGGCGGGGTCCAGCAGGTTGCCCACCACGTGCTCGGCAGCGCCCGGCAGGGGGGCGAGGTCGAAGCCGCGGGCGGGGCGGCCGGCGCCGGCCAGGGCCTCCAGCACATGGCGGCCGATGAACCCGGCCGCACCGGTAACCAGCACGGTCATGGTTCGGCCCCCCGGCACACCAGCAGGCCGGACTCGAAGGCGGACCCGGCCACCAGATCGTCGCCCACCGAGGCCGCCACGGAGGCGGCGGAGAGCAGGCGGCCGAAAGGATCGTCGACCAGCACTGTGGTGGCACCGCTGGCGGGGTCGATGGCCACCAGGCGGGTCGGCGCCAGGGTTATCCCGGCAAGCTGGCGGGTGTAGGCGGCCAGCAGCAGCAGGCGGGGGTGCAGGGCCGCCAGCAAGCTGCCGTCCGGCGCCACCATCAGGTTGTCCGGTCCGCCGGGCAGTGGGATCGAGCGGCGGCCGGCCGCGGCCCCCGTATCGTCGAGAAGGGTGATTTGGGACCGCCGGGTTTCCGCCACCGCGATGGCACCGCCGGGCAGCACCGCCACGCCGTTGGCGAACAGCAACCCATCGGCCACGGAGCGGCGGGCCGGCGGATCGGCGGCGAAGTCCAGCTCCACCACGCGGCCCAGATCGACCCCGGCCAGGCGTTCCAGGAACAGCGGCAGGCCGCGGCAATTGCGCTGGTCGAGGGTGACCAGCAGGCGGTCGGCGCTGCGTGCCGCCACATCGTTGGCGCGGCACAGGTCCGGCCCCTCGGCGCGCCCGGCAAGCGCCAGGCCATCGGCGGTGACGGCAAAGCGCAGCACGCCGGCCTCCTCCACCCAGGTGCCGTCGGCGTCGCGCCGATAGCTGTGGTTGACGGCGAACAGCACCGCGTCGCCGCCGTCGCCCTGCCACAGGTCGATGCCGTGGGGGTGCAGCTCCAGGTCCGCCGGCAAGCCGCCCGCCAGATCGTGCACCGTCACGCTGTCCTGGGCCGTGGCAAGCTCGCCCAGGTCCAGGCGGTAGAGGCTGCCTTGGGGGATGGCATCGGCACCGGCCGCGACGGCGGCAGCCACCGCCCAGCGATCGCTCGCCGACAGGTAGGCGATGCCGGCAGCCGCATCGACGGCGATGTCCTCGATGCCGACGAGGTGGTGCCCATCCTCGGCACTCACCACCTCCACATGGCGGCAGCCGGCAAAGCGGGGATCCCAATGGGGGGCGGTGTCCGCCTGGCAACCGGCCAGCGCGACGACTGCCAGCAGGGCCGGCAGCGGCCGCCTCACACCGCGGCTCCATCCGGCCGGCGGTAGCCCCAGCGGTCGATCCAGGGCTGCCAATGGGCTTCCACCAGCTCGGCATCGGCGGCGCTGTAGGCGTAGGTGTTCTTCTGGTAGGTGGAGACGGTGGAGAGATAGGCGGCAAACTCCGGCGCCGCATCGGCAAAGCCCGGCAGGCCGAGGCGGTCGTAGATCGTGCCCAGCGCCTCCATCGGCCGGTCCATCAGCTCCTGATAGCCGATCTCCACGAAATGCCCCTCGGGGATGCCCGGCGCCTCGGCATCGAAGCGGCGCATCAGGCGCGCATAGCTGGCCAGGATGTGGCTGTCGATGTCGATATGCCCGAAGGGCTGGAGGGCTAGTTCCGCCAGCAGCTTGCGGTAGAAGTTCCGCATCGACTGGAAGACCGCATAGGGGTTGCGGTGGATGTGGATGAACGCGGCATCGGGCCAGATCTCCCGCAGCAGGGCGATGCGGCCGGTGTGCACCGGGTTCTTGATGAGCAGGCGCTGGCCGCCGAACTGTACCGACAGCTTGCCCAACAGGTGCTGCAGCCGGTCGCGCCACACCGCGATCTCCGCTTCGCTGCACTCGTCGAAGAAAACGCCGCGGTCGAAGTTCTCTTGGAAGTGCCGGGGGAAGTAGAGCCCGTGGTAGAACGACAGGTCGCACATGTTGGCGATGGCGATTTCGTCTTCCTGCGGCGAGTCGGGATTGACCGGAACGCTGTCGATATAGCGGTGCTCCGGCAGGGCGCGCTCCAAGAGCGGGCGCAGCCAGCGGGCCAGGCCGAACAGGTCCCACGGCATGCCCGTCGCGATGGGCGGCACATAGGCGAAGCCGCGGCGCGCCATCACGTTGTAGAGGTGGGTGGTGCCGCTGCGCCAATGGCCGAGGATGAACACCGGCGCCTGGGGTGCGGCATCGCGGGCCAGCCGGCGCCGTGCCCAGGCCTGTTCCACCAGGGTGAAGGGGGCTCGCCCCAGCACGGCGCCTGCCGCCAGCAGGGTGCGCCCCCAATTGCGGCCGCTGCGCGGCAGCCCGTTGTGCCAGAGCACGCGGGCGAAGGTGGCTGGGTCGCTGCCGCTGAGCGGATGCATGCACGGGGCTTTCGGTTCCGGGGGCTGGGCGCTGCGTTCCCCTCTACACGTCCTCGGCGGGGAAGGGCAGCCCGTCCGCCTCAGCACCTGCCCTGATTTCTACCGGTACAGCGCAGGACTTGCGGTCGCTCGCATTTTGGCTGCCTTTACAGACCACCGGCGCCCGCAGCGTCCATGGGGTGCAGGCTGCCGGAGCTGCCGCGCCATGCCGCGCCATCAAGAACCGAGGAGGACACCACCATGCCGACCAATGACAGCCTGCGCGAAATTCTCGACAAGGCCTGGGAAGACAAGCCGCTGAAGGAAATCGTCGACGCGCCGGTCGATGTGCTGCAGGGCGTTTCCGCCGGCGATGCGGATCTGCTGAAGCAAGCCTTCAACATCAAGACCGTCGGCGATCTCGGCACCAGCAAGTTCTTCTTGTGGGCGCAGGCGCTGACCATGCTGGCCAAATACGAGAAGTAGCCTGCCCGCACCGCCTGGCAGGCCCGGCCTTACAGGGCCGGGGCGATTTCCCAGATGAACCCGGCGATCCGGGGCGCGTCGTCCAGATCGAACCAGGGCAGATCGGTGTCCGCCGGCACGTCGGCGGCGATGCCCTGGATCATCGGGTCATCGGGATAGAGCCAGGGCGAGCTGTTGGCCGCGCGGTGCACCTCCAGCTTCGGGTGCCGATACGCCTTGAAGCCTTCCACCATCACCAGATCCACCGGCGACATGCGCGCCAGCAGCTCGTCCAGCGACGGTTCGGGCGCGCCGCGCAGTTCGTACAGCATGACCCAGCGGCGCGACGAGCCGATCAGCACCTCCGTGGCGCCGGCCGCGCGGTGGCGGTAGCTGTCCTTGCCCGGCTGGTCGACATCGAAGGCGTGATGGGCGTGCTTGACGGTCGACACCTTGAGGCCGCGGCCGGTCCATTCCGGGATCAGGCGCTCAAGGAGCGTGGTCTTGCCCGATCCGCTCCATCCGGCCAGGCCGAAGATCTTCATCTGACGAACACCATTTCCCGATTTTCGCGCCCCGGCGGATCGAAATGTTCCGCCCCAGGGAACCAACCTGCCAACCGGGCGTTAACTGTCCGAATGCGGGGCAGCAAGGACTGCCGGCACGCGGAAAACGACCTAGCCGATCGTTACGCCGCGGTCGAGACGAATACAGGAAATGCCTGCCCCGCACGGCTTGGGCGATGTCGGGACCGCAAACACTGGTTGCGGTGCGCCATGATGTCGCGCAAGCAAGACGCAATGGTGGATGTTATAAATATCTTGAAGTATCACAGCGTTAATTTAATTCCGTAAATATAAAGTTTAGCTGGATGCAATGCACATGGAGTTGTAAGCAGATCTGTGGCCTAAATTCTCAAATGCCGTGTTTGGGAGTTTTCGGCACAGGCAATCGAGGCTGAACAGCGAACCAACCAACGGTGTGCTTGCTTGCCCGGACACGTCGACATCAGGCCTTTAAGGACGCTCGTGGCAATCGCGGACCAGCGAACCTTTGCCGCGGCGGCTCAGGTCGTGGGACTTACGCAGAGCGCCGTGAGCCTTCAGATCAAGGCATTGGAATCGGAACTCGGGGTCACCTTGTTCGACCGTACCCGGAGGCCGCCGGTTCTTAATGCCGATGGCCGCGCGCTGGTGGATCGTGCCCGCGAGATCATCGACCTGGCCGACCAACTCACCCAGTCCTTCCGCCCCGATAGCATGGGCAGCGTGCTGGCGCTGGGCGCCATCCCGACCACGCTGACCGGCGTTCTGCCGGCCACCCTGGGGCGGCTGTGCCGCAAGATCCCGGGCTTGCGCATCCGGCTGAACGGCGGGCTTTCCCACGAGCTGGAGCGGCGGGTGCATGTGGGCGATCTGGACGTGGCGGTGGTCACCGAGCCGGAATACCTGCAGCCGACGTTGACCTGGCGGCCCTTCGCGGCGGAACCGCTGATGGTGATCGCCCCCGCCGATGCCGAGGGCGAGACCGACGAGGAGCTGCTGACCGGCACGCCGTTCATCCGCTTCAAGCGGTTCGCCTGGGCCAGCCGGATCATCGACAGCCATCTGCGCGAACGCGGCATCACCGTCGATCCGATGATCGAGATCGACAGCCTGGACGGCATCAACATGCTGGTGGCCAACGGCCTCGGCGTGTCGATCGTGCCGCAGCGGCATGTCGAGCGGCCGTTCCCGGACGGCGTGCGGGTGGTGCCCTTCGGCACGCCGCCGATCGTCCGCACCGTCGGGCTGATCGAACGCGCCGATACCACCAAGTCCGCCCTGTCCTCCGCCCTGCACCAGGAGCTGGTGAGCATGTGCGGCGACATCGGAGTCGGCACGCAAAAGCGGCGGAAGCGCTAGGCTCCGGCCGGCCCGAGCCGGTATTTCATGAGTTTTCCTTAATTTGCTCTCCCATATTATTCGCTACGCTTAGGTTATCCGCTTTGGTATCCTCACATCATCGTGATCTTGCCCGGTACCAAAGCCGGCTGCCCCGCGGCGGCCCGCCTCCGGGTCTGTGTTTGGGAGGAGCCCGGTGGGCGCATCAGTCAGCTTTGAACTCGGCAGCGAACAGCAGAATCTGAAGGAGCGGGCGCACGCGCTTGCCCAGGACGTCCTCGCCGGGCGCGCGGCCGAAGTCGACCGCACCGAGCAATACCCGTGGGACAACGTGCAGGCCCTCACCGACGCCGGGTTCATGGGCATGACCATCCCCACCGCCTATGGCGGCAAGGGCGCCAGCTTCCTCGATGCGGTGGCGGTGATCGAGGAGATCGCCCAGGTCTGCGGCGTCTCCGCCCGCATCGTCGTGGAAGCCAACATGGGCGGCATTTCCGCGGTGATGAAATACGGCGACGACGCCCAGAAGCGGCTGGCCGCCGACCTCGTGCTGGCGGGCGACAAGCCGGCCATCTGCATCACCGAACCCGACGCCGGCAGTGCCGCCTCGCTGATGGTCACGCGGGCCGACCGCTGCGGCGACACCTATGTGCTGAACGGCCGTAAGCACTGGATCACCGGCGGCGGCGTGTCGAAGCTGCACGTGATCTTCGCCCGCGTGTTCGAGGACGGGGAAGAGCAGGGGATCGCCGCCTTCCTGGCGGTGCGCGGCGAAACCGAAGGGCTGAAGATCGGCGAGCGCTCCTATGCCATGGGCATGCGCGGGGTGCCGGAAACCGAGATCCTGTTCGAAGACATGGCGGTGCCGCGGTCGATGATGATCGTGCCGCCGCGCGGCCTGCGCCACGGCTTCGGCGGGCTGATGAACGCCTACAACAGCCAGCGGGTGGGCGCTGCCACGGTGGCCCTGGGCGTCGCCGAAGGGGCCTATGGGCTGGCCCTGGAGCATGTGAAGGAACGCCAGCAGTTCGGCCGGCCGATCGCCGAATTCCAGGGCCTGCAATGGATGCTGGCCGACATGTCGACGCAGATTTCCGCCGCCCAGGGGCTGATCTACCGCGCTGCCGCCAGCGCCGGCGACGGCTTCCCGGACATGGAGCTGGCAGCCAAAGCCAAGATCTTCACCGCGGAAATGGCCATCCGGGTGACCAACGATGCCCTGCAGCTCTTCGGTGCCGCCGGCTACGGCCGCGACATGCCGCTGGAGCGCATGGTGCGCGACGCCCGCATGTTCACCATCGGCGGCGGCACCGCCCAGGTGCTGCGCACCCTGGTCGCCTCGCGCGAGATGGGGCGCAAGCTGCCGCAGACGCGCGACGGATACGGCACGGACGCCCGGTCGGCGGCCCTTCAGGCGGCCGAATAGGCGACGGGACCGGCTGTACCGGCCGCGTCCGGCCGGCGCAGGGTGACCACCAGCGGCGTGTGATCGCTGGCCTTGGGCTTGCCCCTTGGCTCGCGGTCCACCGCACAGCCGGCCAGCAGGTCGGCGGCCTGGGGCGACAGCAGC
>JAGQRL010000314.1 GCA_020425485.1 Rhodospirillaceae bacterium | reverse complement strand
CGCCCGGCGGGGGCGACCCCAGGGACAGTGCCACAGAAAGCAAACCGCCCGGCCCAGGCCGGGCAAGGGTGAAAGGGTGCGGTAAGAGCGCACCGCGCACCCGGCAACGGGTGCGGCACGGTAAACCCCACCGGGAGCAAGACCGAATAGGGGCGGGCGGGCTTCGGCCCACGGCAGTTTCCGGCCGCCGCCCGGGTTGGTCGCGCGAGGCGTCCGGCGACGGACGTCCCAGATGAATGGTCATCCCCCGGCCGGCAACGGACGGGGACAGAACCCGGCTTACAGATCGTCTGGCCCCGCGTGTTTCTCCCTCCGGCCGCTTCCGGCCGGCCCCGGCCACCCCCGGCCCCGGCGGCCGCCCAACCCATTGCCAATCAACGGCAACCGGGGGGAGGGAGGGGTGGCAGCCAGTGCGGCAGTGCCAACCGCGCCCGCCGGTCCGCCACCGATGGATGTGCCGAGCCGCGCCGTCTCATCCTGCCCATGCGACCCCATTTGGCGCTGGCCGAAACGCCAGGGTTGGCCCATGATTTCCCATACCGAAACACCTGAATCGGGCGTTGAAAGACCTCCTTCGGGCCATCGGTGACTCTGCTGTCTGGTCGTATTGTCGCAGCAGAGTCTAGAACAGACCAGAAACGAACCTGATTCGGAATCAAGATATTGTGCATAACTCTGTGAATTGGTGTGATAACTGGGTCTCGGGGCCGCGACGTTCATGCGTCGCCTGAAGTTTGGCGGTGATTTTCTTGCCGCACCAATCGAGTGGCCCGGTTTCCAATTGAAACCCATGAAGTCCCATGATATCCCGTAAACATCCGGGGAACACCGGCCGGTGGGGGCGTGCATTCCCACCGATGGAAAGCGCGGGAGGTTGCGGCAGGGGCACGCGATCGCGCCGTTGGCGAGGGGCAGATGGGCCGCCTATTCACCTCACGGCACATCTTTAAAGTGGACAAGAAGGGGCGCGTCAGCGTTCCCGCGAGTTTTCGCGCGGTCATTCAGGGTGAGAGCGGCGGCCCCTACATCTACCTGCGGGAATCCCAGGGCGAGCCTGCCATCGAGGGGCTGACGCCGACCTATCTGGAAGAGCTTGCGGCCAGCATCGAGCACCTCGACCACAATACCGACGAGCGCGACAACGCCGAATTCGACGTCTTTACCTCCATCCACGAAGTGCGCTTTGACGACGACGGCCGGATGATCCTGCCGGCCGCCCTGCGCGACTTTGCCGGCATTACCGACACCGCGGAATTCGCCGGCATGGGCCGCCGCTTCATGATCTGGAACCCCGATGCCCTGAAGCGGCACACCGACGAGCGCCGCAAGGCCGGCAAGCGGGTGACGCTGAAGGCGCTGCCGCGCCGCGGAGAGCCGGCATGAGCGGCGGCACCCACATCTCCGTGCTGCGCGCGGCCCTGCTGTCGGCGATCGCACCGGTCGACGGCGACGTGGTGGTGGATGCCACCTTCGGGCGCGGCGGCCACACCGCAGCCTTTCTCGCGGCCGCCGCCTGCCGGGTGGTGGCGGTCGACCGCGACCCGGAAGCCATCGCTGCGGCCGAGGCCATGGCGGCGCGATTTCCCGGCCGGCTTGATGTGCGGCACGGCCGTTTCGGCGATCTCGACCGCCTGGTCGGCACGCCGGCCGACGGCGTGGCCTTCGACCTCGGTGTTTCCTCCCCGCAGATCGACGATCCGGCGCGCGGCTTTTCCTTCCGCGCCGACGGGCCGCTCGACATGCGTATGGGATCCGATGGGCCGAGTGCGGCCGATCTGGTGAACACGCTCGGCGAGGCGGATCTGGCCGCCCTGATCCGCGAGCTGGGCGAAGACCGCTTTGCCCGCCGCATCGCCCGCATGCTGGTCGCCCGCCGGCCGTTCACCCGCACCGCGGAGCTGGCCGATGCGGTGCGCGCGGCGGTACCGCCGGTGCACGACGGCATTCATCCGGCCACGCGCACCTTCCAGGCGCTGCGCATGGCGGTGAACGACGAGCTGGGCGAGCTGGACCGTGGGCTCGACGCCGCCGAACGGCTGCTGAAGCCGGGCGGCAGGCTGGCGGTGATCGCCTTCCACAGTCTTGAAGATCGTACGGTCAAGCGCTTCCTGATCGCCCGCAGCGGCGGCGAGGCGTCGCCCTCGCGCCATCAGCCCGCCGTCGATCCGGCGAGCCGGCGCAAGCCCAGCTTCCGCCTGGTCGCCCGCCGTCCGGTGACGCCGGATGCCGAGGAACTGGCGGCCAATCCGCGGGCGCGGTCCGCCCGCCTGCGGGCTGCCATCCGCACCGATGCGCCGGCCTGGTCGGCGGAGGTGGCGGCATGATCCGCACCGGCTGGCTTCTGTGGCTGCTGCCCCTGGCCGTGGTCAGTGCGGCCCTCTTCTATATCAGCCAGGAGGTGCAGGACCTGCGCCGCGAGCTGAGCGGGCTCAACGTCGACATCGCCGAAGAGCGGGATTCCATCCGCGTGCTGCGCGCCGAATGGGCCTACCTCAACCGGCCGGAATGGCTGGAGGAACTGGCCGGTGAGGCGGGGCTGGAGCTGGCGCCGATCCGCGGCGGCCAGATCATCGCCTCGGTGGAAACCATCCCCATGCCGCTGCCGGACAGCCCGCGCGCCTCTGCCGCCCAGCAGGAGGAGGCAGCACCCTTCACCGTGGCGTGGTCGGGCAGCCCGGTCACCGTGGCGGTGCTGGGGGCGCCGGCCGGTTACCAGGCGATGCCGCTGCCGATGCGCCGGCCGCCGGAAGAACCGCCGCTGATGTTCGCCGGCATCACCGGCCGGGCGCCGGTGGAGCCGGCTGCGCCTGCTCCGGCCGCACGGGCTGCCGCCGCTCCGGTCGCCACTGCACCGGTCGCCACTGCCGTGCCGGTGGCGGCACAGCCGGTGCCGGCCGCCCCGGCACCCGCCGTTGTTCCGCCGGAACGTCCGGCCGTCGTGCCGCCGCCGCAGGTCACCCGCCAGCCGGCCCAGGCCCCGGCGGTCGTCGTCACCCGCACGCCGGCGCCCGCACAGCCCACCGTCGTGGCCACCGATGCGCCGTCCGACGGGGCACCGCTGATGTTGAGGGTCCGCCGATGAGCGATATCGCCCTTTTCGGCGGCGCCCGCGCCGATGGCCGCCTGCCCCAGTCGGCCCGCATGGCCAATGCGTTGGAAACCGGGCGCACGCGCCTGCTGCTGGTGGCCTTCCTGTTCACCGTCGGCTTCATGGTGGTGGCCGGCCGGCTGATCGACGTGACGGTGATGCAGGCCCCCGGCGCGCCGGGCGTGGCCCTGGCGGCGGAAGTGCTGGGCCAGCGTGCCGACATCCTCGACCGCAACGGCGTCATCCTGGCCACCAGCGTGCCCATCGCCTCGCTCTTCGCCGATGCCAGCCTGATCGGCGATGCCGACCAGGTGGTCGACCTGCTGGCGCCGATCATCCCCGATCTCAACCAGGAACGGGCGCGCCGCCTGCTCGCCACCGACCGGCGCTTCGTGTGGGTGCATCGCCGCCTCACGCCGTCGCAGCAGGAGCGCATCAACCGGCTCGGCATCCCCGGGCTCGAATTCGGCACCGAGCAGCGGCGCATCTATCCGCTGGGTTCGCTGATGGCCCATGTGCTGGGGGCGACCGATATCGACGGCCACGGCATCGCCGGCATCGAGCGGTCGATGGACGACGAGTTGCTGGGCGGTGCCCCGGTGCGCCTGACCATCGACGTGCGCCTGCAGGAAATCCTGCGCCAGGAGCTGGCCGCCGCCATCGACGAGTTCAGCGCCATCGGTGGGGCCGGGGTGGTGATGGATGTGCGCTCGGGCGAGCTGCTGGCGCTGTCCTCGCTGCCCGACTACGACCCCGACGAGATCGCCGATGCCGATGCCGACGCCCTGTTCAACCGGGCCACGCTGGGCATCTACGAGATGGGCTCGACCTTCAAGATCTTCACCACGGCGATGGCGCTGGACAGCGGCACCACCACCATCGCCGGCACCTTCGATGCCACCCACCCCATCCAGGTCGGCCGCTTCACCATCAACGACTTCCACGCCCAGGCGCGCTGGCTGACGGTGCCGGAAATCTTCCGCTACTCCTCCAACATCGGCTCCGTGCGCATGGCGCTGGCCGTTGGCACCGAACGCCAGCAGGCCTATCTGCGGGCGCTCGGCCTGCTCGATCCGGCACCGCTGGAACTGCCGGAGGTGGGCGCGCCGCTGGTGCCCAGCCCGTGGCGCGAAATCAACACCATGACCATCTCCTTCGGCCACGGCCTGGCGGTGAGCCCGGTGCAGCTCGCCAACGCCGTGAGCACCGTGGTCAACGGCGGCATCCGCCACCCGGCCACGCTGGTGCCGCGCGACCCGGCTTCGCTGGCCGGCGACGAGCGGGTGATCAGCGAAGCCACGTCGGACCTGATGCGCCGCCTCCTGCGCCTGGTGGTGACCGACGGCACCGGCCGCAATGCCGATGCCGAAGGCTACCTGGTGGGTGGCAAGACCGGCACGGCGGAGAAGCCGTCCGGCGGCGGCTACAACACCCACGCGCTGATCTCCTCCTTCGTCGCAGCCTTTCCCATGAACGACCCCCGTTATGTCGTGTTCATCATGCTCGATGAGCCCCATGGCACGGAGGCAACCTACGGGTATGCGACCGGCGGGTGGGTGGCGGCCCCGACGGTGCGCCGGGTGATCGAACGCATGGGGCCGCTCTACGGCATCGCCCCGGTGGACGA
>JAGQRL010000313.1:7579-12066 GCA_020425485.1 Rhodospirillaceae bacterium | reverse complement strand
ATCCCCCAGCAGGGCGCGGATCTGCGCTTCCAGGATCCCCATGGCGATGCGCAGGTTGATGGTGGCGAGCGTGGTCAGCTTGGCCACCGTCATCTCGCCGCGCTCCGCCCCGAGGATGGTGCTGAGCACAAAATCGGCCAGGTCGCGCACGCCGGCGGTGAGCGGGGCCGGCCAGTCCCGCCGCCAGTCGGCCGCGGCGCGCAGCCCGGCCCAAAGCTGGAAGGTGCGGCGCAGCGCATCGCCGATCTGCTGATCGGTTTCGGCGTTCTGGATCATCAGGGCCGCCTCGGCCAGCGCATTGGCCTCGCTCACCGCGGAGTCCATCACCGCATTCAGGTTCAGCCCGTTGAGGTGGCTGGTCTGTGGCTCGATCATCGTCACGTCTCCGTTCCGCTGTGCCGGGGGCTCTGCCCTCCGGGGTGTTTTCTCTTCGCTGCGCCGGCCCGACGGCCGGCCTTCCGCCAACGGCGGCCCTAGAAGCTGAGCACGTTGACCAGGCTCAGGCTCTGCAGCCGCCCGGTGATCTGGTAGGTGGCCTGGAGCTGGGTTTCGTAGGACAGCAGGCGCGTGCTGATTTCGTACGCATCCGCGTCCTCCACGCTGCCGAGCTGGGTCTGCACCAGGGTCTTCACCGTCTGGTTGCGCGCCTCCACCGAGATCGTGACCTCCTGGATCGCTCCGATCTCGTTGATCAGCGTCTCCGTCCGGTCCATCGCCGATTGCAGGCCGCGGCCGGTCTTGTCGGCCAGCTCGCGGAACATATCCACGTCCTCATCGGCGAAGGTTACCGCACTCAGCACCGCCAAAAGCTTAAGGGTGTCGCTGATCGCCCCTTCGTCGGCGCGCACGCCGTAGCGGATGGTGGTGCCCTCATCGAGTTCGGCCGCCACCTCTCCGCGGGGATCGTCGCCGGTGCTGCCGACGTACCACCACACCGCCTTGGGGCTGGTTTCGCTGTCTTCCACCAGGCTGGGCACGTTGCTGCCGTTGAAGGTGACGATCTTCGGCGGCACGGTGTCGAAGAAGTCCGACGCCGCGCGCACGGCGGATGCCGCCGCCAGCTTGGTGCCGGCCAGTTCCTCCAGCTCGTCGGACAGGTTGTTGGCCAGGTTGGCGAGCCCGGTGCCGAAGTCGCCGTCCGCCGTCACCTCTATTTCGGCGGTCTCGCCGTCGGGCAGCCGCACCACCACGGTCAGCGTGGCATCGGCCGCCAGCGCCGACAGGCCGCTCAGGGTCACCGACTTGTCGGTGGCGCTTTCGGTGGTGGTGATGGTGATGCCGCTGCTGGCTTCCACGCTTTCGATGGTGAAGCCGAAGCCGTCCTTGCGCGTGTCGGCGATGGTCAGTGTGCCCAGCCCGGTATCGGTGCTGACATCGAGCCCGCCCGGCGAGGCCACGTCGTCCACCTGGTCGGCGCGCGCCCGGTCGGCGATCTGCTGCTTCAGGCCGAAGCGGCCGGTGGTGCTGTCGCCGTTGAGGATGGTATCGGCATCCTCCACCGGCGGCGCATCGGTCTTCGAGCCCCCGAACAGGAAGCGCCCGGCCAGCGAGCGGTTCATCAGCCCGATGGTTTCCTGCAGCATCGCCTCGGCGGTCACCTGCAGGGTCGGCAGGCGCACGTCGTTTTCGAACGCGCCGGTGATGGCATCGAGCGACAGGCCCTCGGCATTCTGGTGGATGCGCTCGAAGCTCGACTGCATCACCTCCATGCGCGTTTCGGCGATGGCGATGGTCTTGCCGCTCTGGGTGATGCGGTTGAGGTCGTTGCGCAGCGACAGCGAGAGCGACGCACTGGCCCCCAGATCGCCCAGGGTATCGGCCGTCTTGCCGGTGGCGAGCTGGTTCTGGGCCCGCAGCATCTCGTTCTGCAAACGCAGGATGTTCTGCTTGACCAGGGTGTTCTGGGCGAAGGTCGAAATCCGCATCTCACACCTACCTGATGGCCTGGAGCAGCGCGTCGAACATCGACTGGACGGCCGTCAGGATCTGCGAGCTGGCGTTGTAGCTCTGCTCCAGCAGCAGCAGGTCCGACATTTCCTCGTCGATGTTGACGCCCGACCGGTCTTCGAAGCGCCGTTCCACGCTGTCCAGGATGCCGTCCTGGAAGCTGAAACGGTCTTCCTGGTCGGCGGCCTGGTTGGACTGGAAGGACACGACCGCCACCGCCAGGTCCTCGATGGTCAGCTCGCGCGAACCCAGGCCCAGCCCGTCGTCGAGCTGGTAGGTCCGGCTGGTCAGGCGGTCGAGCATGTCCAGCACATGGGTGGGGTCGCCGCTGTCAGACAGCGTGCCCTGGGCGTCCAGGGCAAAGCGCACCAAAGCGGTGGGGTCGGTGACGATGTCCTGGTTCACCGCGATGCGCTGGGCGAAGCCGCGCTTGGCACTGCCGCTGCCGTCGAGCCCGGTATAGGTGATCTGGTCGGTGCCCTCGCCGTCGGCGAACACCGGCAGGGAGGTGTCGGCCGCCGCCTGGCCGGTGATGGACACCGCCATCAGGTTGGGCGTGTTGGCATCGACATCGGCGTCGGAGAAGGTCAGCTCGGTGCCGGTGAGCGACACCTCGATCCCGTCGGGCAGCAGGCCGGCGAGCTTCTGGGCCACCGTCACCGCGGTGCTGCCGGCCGTCGCCCCCAGCACGAACTGGTCGGCCTCCTCCGCCGGCGGGCGCACCGCCTTCAGGGTGATCGACATCGGCTGTTCGGTGGCCGGGTCGCGCCAGGTGACCGTCAGGCTGTCGCCGGGATTGATGATGTTGGCGGCATCGATGGTGGTGGCTTCGCTGGACAGGTCCGGACCGATGACGGCCGAGGTGGTGGGCGAGCCGATGGTGGCACTGCCGGTGAAGGTCAGGTCGGTGATCTCGCTGCGGCCGGCATCGGAGAAGGTGATCTCGTGGTCGGTGCCGACGGTGGCCACCGCAACCTCGATGTCCTCAAAACCGTTCTCGTCCAGCGCTGCACGGATCGCCGCTTCTACCGCCGCATCGGCACCCAGGGGATCGGACGCGGAATAGATCGGGATGTCGGCGGTGGTGTAGGTGGCCCCATCGATGGTGAAGGAGATGGTGTTGCCGGCCTTGTCGCCCAGCGCATCGAAGGGATAGGTGCCGTCGGCCAGCGTCGTCGTGGTGGTGCGGGTCACCGGCGTGCCGGGCACCACGCCGGCACCCAGCGCCAGGGCAAGCTGGTGGGCCAGCTCGTCAAGCTGGTCCTGGGCTTCCGGCAGCAGGCGGTCGCGCAGTTCCACATAGCCGGCGATGGAGCCGCTGGTGATCTCGCCGCGGGCCAGCAGGTCGTAACTGCCGGAGTCGTCGACCAGCAGGATGGTGCCGACGCCGCGCAGGGAAGCATCGGCATCGTACAGCGCATCGGGGGTCATCGGCCCGCGCGCATCGAACACCAGTTCCCGCGCGGTCACGTCCAGCAGGGTGCGGCCGGACCCGGTGAGGATCACCAGCTCGTTGCCGGCGCGGGTGAAGGTCTGGATATCCATGCGGTCGGCGATCTTGCCCACCAGCACGTCGCGCCGGTCCTGCAGGTCGGCGGAGCTGCGGCCGGTGCGCTCGCGCGCCGCGATCTCAAGGTTGAGGTCCTCGATCTCCGACAGCGCCTGGTTGATCTCGTCCACATCGGCGCGCATGGCGTCGTCGGCGTCCTGGCGCAGCGACTGCACGGCATCGGACAGCCGGTTGAGGTTGCCGGCTAGCTGATCGGCCGCGGTCACGGCGGAGCGCTGGACGGCGGTATCCTCCGGCGTATCCGCCAGGGCGGCCAGGGCGGTGGACAGGGTGTTGACCGCGGCGGCCACCGAAACCTCGTCCTCCGGCCGGCCGAAGAACTGGTCGAGATTGGCCAGGAATTCGCTGACCACGCGCAGATGCTCGGTGTTGCCGCGCTCGGTCTGCATTTCGCGCAGCACCCGCAGGTCGACCTCGCGGATGATCTCGCCGCGCTGCACGCCGACGCCGACGCCCAGATTGACCTGGCTTTCCAGGGGGGCGGACTTGCGCGTGTAGCCGGGGGTCGTGGCGTTGGCGACGTTCTGCGCCACCACATCGATCCCGGCCTGGGCCGCGCGCAGTCCGGCAAGCGAGTTATGAAGTGAGGCGGTGAGCGACATCTGCGGCTATCCCTGACGGCGGTTCCCCAAAGAAACGGCGGCGAACCTCAGCGTTTCAGGTTGGTCAGTTCCTGGAGCATCTCGTCGGCCGTCTGGATGATCTTGGCGTTCGACGAGTAGGCCCGCTGGGTGATGATCATGTTCGAGAACTCTTCGGCGATATCGACGGTGGAGTTCTCCAGCGACGAGCTGGACACCTCGCCCGCCGGGCCGACCCCGGCATCCCACATGTAGTAGGAGCCGGCTTCGCTGGAGAGCTGGAAGGCGTTGCCGTCCACCGGCGTCAGCCCGTTGGGGTTGACGAAGTCGATCAGCGGCAGGCGGTAGATCGGCCGCACCTGGCCGTTGTCGAAAATCGCCGTCACCAC
>JAGQRL010000313.1:0-7500 GCA_020425485.1 Rhodospirillaceae bacterium | reverse complement strand
CCGGCGAACTGGGTGATGCCGTCCTGCTGGCCGAGTGCGCCGAGGTTGAGGTTGATCTCCTGGATGCCGCCGTCGAGCTGCGGCACGGAAAGCTGGGCGATGATGGGATCGCCGTTGGTGGACGGGGCCACCGGGATGCCGTCCTCATCGACGAACACCGAATTGGCGGTGGTGTCGCGGGTCACGGTCATCGCCTGGAAGGATGCCGCACCGCCGGCCAGCCCGGCCCCCGCACCGCCGGCATCGGTGGTGCCGGTGATGATCACCTGGGCGCCGCTCTGGGCGGTGGAGTCGACCGAGGGCAGGCCCGCGGCATCCAGTGCCGCCTTCACCCGCGTGGCCAGGGCGACGTCGCTGGCGATGTCGGCCGCGGTCAGCACGATCTGGATCGGCGTGTTGTCGACCTCGATGTTCAGCGTGTCGCCGGTTTCCAGCGTCACCGCCAGGCCCTGCAAGTCGAACTGCACCACGTCGCCCGCCAGCAGCGGGGTGTTGTCCTCGTCGGTGCCGCCGGCGGTGGGTTCGATGGCCGGCTTGGCGGCACTGGTGGAATCGGTGCCGACGGCCTGGAAGGTGTCGATCAGGTTGGCACCGTCGCCGGTGGCCGACCCGGTGATGGTGACCGTGGCGCCGGTGACGGACACGGAGCCGACGCCGGAAATGGAGTTGGTGTCGATGTAGTTGCCGATCGCCGCTGCCAGGTCGGCCGCCGTGGTTTCGGTGCCGTCGGCCACATAGGTGTAGACGCGCGAACCGAAGGTCATGGCGATGCGGTCGCCCGCCGCGGCACCGGCGCCGAAGGTCAGGTCCAGCGTGTCGCCGGTCGGGTACACCTGGGTGCTGCCGTGCAGGGTGCGCAGGGTGACGTTGGCCGCCGGCATGCCGGTGCCGGTCACCGCCGGATAGCCGTCGTCGAGCAGGCTGGCGCCGCTGGCATCGTTGATGCCGGTCACCGTCACCAGGCCCGAGGAGTTGGCGGCCACGGACAGCACGCCGGTGATGCCGCTGGACGACAGGAAGCTGGCCACGTTGCTGGCCAGGTTGGCGGCGTCGTCATCGCCGGAGACCGTGGTGTACAGGTAGTCGGTGCCGCCGACGCTGATGGTCAGCGTGTCGCCGATGGTCGACGGCGTGACGCCGGCATGGAAATCGATGGTGAAGGTGTCGCCGGTCGGCGTCGCGGGATTGTCGGTCACCGTTTCCAGATCGCGCGTGGCCACCGTGGAGGGCAGCTCGGTGATCGCCCGCGGCGTGCCGGCATTGGCGCCGGAGGTGTAGAAATCCACCTGATAGCTGGACAGCGGGATGCTGCTGTCGGCCGGCGTGATGTCGAGCACCCAGGTGCCGTAGGTCGAGGTCGGCGTCCAGCTCATGTTCAGCGAGCGCGGATTGCCCACCGGATCGAAATACTCAAGCCCCGTGACGATGGGATCGCCATCGGTCGACTGGCCGGTTTCGTTGGCCGGCAGGTTGCCGGCAAAGGTCATGTTCTCCGTCGGCTCGCCGACGAAGTTGAAGCCGGAGGTATTGATGGTCTCCATGCCGGTGAAGCTGGTGCGCGCCGGCTCGCCGTTCACGTAGTCGCCGGCGCTGTCCAGCGGCCAGCCTTGCAGGTAGTAGCCCGCGGTGTTGCGCAGATAGCCTTCGGAGTCCGGCCGGAAGGAGCCGGCGCGGGTGAACAGGGTCTGCGCTGTCTCGCCGGCATCCACCGTCGCCAGCGTGCTGACCACGAAGAAGCCCTGGCCGCTGATCGCCAGGTCGGTGCTGTTTTCCGTGCCGAGGATCTGGCCCTGGCCGTCGATCTCCATGCGCGGGTTGCCCAGCACGCCGCCGGCCGAATAGCTGTGCTTCAGCGCCTGCGTGGTGACCAGGGTGGAGAACGGTACGTCGGACCGCTTGTAGCCAACGGTGTTGGCGTTGGCGACGTTGTCGGAGATCGCCCCCATGCGGGCCGACTGCGCGAACAGCCCCGAGACACCTGCGTACATCGCGCTGTAAAGGCTCATCTTCGATCCTCCGTGGCGGGGCGGCCGGTGGCCGCGTCCCGGGCTTGCTGTTGCCTGCCGTGCCTAGTTTTCGTCGGTCTGGCGGACGGCGATGATGTCTGCGGGATCGATGGCGACGCCGCCGATCAGCAGGCGCGTCTCCCCATCGAGCGATTCCACGCCGGTCACCACGCCCTGGGTGGCGGTGGCCAGCTCTGCCATTTCCCCGTCGGACGTCACCGCCGAGGCGACGACGCGATAGAGGCCGGGCGGGGCGTAGTCGCCGTCGCTCGTGGTGCCGTCCCAGGTCAGGGTGTGGCGGCCGGCCGTGGTCGACCCGGCTTCCTGGTAGACGGTGGTGCCGGCACTGTTGACGATCTGCACCACCACGCCGGCGGCCCCGGACGAGACGCCGTAGCTCATCTCCACCGGCTCGTCGTCATAGGTGAAGGTGCCGCCCACCACCTCCACCGACTGGCCGAGATAGTCGAGCGGCTGGCCGAGCCAGGTGTCGGACTGCAGGGCGATCAGCTCTTCCAGGTTCTGGTTGGTGTGGATCTGCTGTTCCACCTGGCTGAACGAGACGAGCTGGTTGGTGAATTCCGTCGGGTCCATCGGCGACACCGGGTCCTGGTTCTTGAGCTGGGTGACCAGGAGCTGCAGGAAGTCGTCGAAGGTCTGGTTGATCTGGACGGTGGCCTGGCCGCTGGCGGTATCGGTGGCGGTGGCCGAAGAGGTGGCGGAGATCATGGCGCGGACCCTCAGATCATCACGTTGATGCGCGCGGTATCGAGCCGGCCCCAGGCCAGCGATCCGGGCAGCAGGGTGTTGGGCAGTGCCTCTGCGCGGGCCGGGGCGGCCTCCTCGGCATCGGCGAAGTCGGCGTCGGTGGCGGCAGCCTGATCGGCCGTCTCGTCGCCCGGCTGGCCGCCATTGGCGCCGCCGTCATTGAGATCGAAGCTCAGCGACTGGTCGTCGGTCTCCAGGCCGGCGCCGTTGAGCGCCCGTTCCAGGGCGCGGGCATCGCGCTGCAGAAGGTCCAGCGTCTCCTGCCGGTCGACCGACACCACGGCGCGCACCGGCCCGTCATGGTCCAGTTCCAGGCGCACATGGACGCGGCCCAGCTCGCGCGGATGAAGCTGGATGGTGATGGTTTCCGGCAGGCCGGGGGCGCCGCGGGCGATCTGGAAGGCCACCTGGTCGGCCGGTGTGGCCGGGCGAGCCTGCGCCTGCGCGCCGGCAGGATCGGGGCGGGCATTGGCCGTCACCGCGTCGGGCGCGCCGGTGCGCACGAAGGCCGACAGATCGGGGCGGGTGGTCAGGCCGGCATCGTCGCCGTCCACGGCAAAGGCGGTCTTGGCGGTGTGCGCGGGTGCGGCTGCCGAGGCGCCTTCGCTCTGGGCCTTCAGCGCCAGGGTGGCTTCGCTCACCTCCATGCGGGCAGCGCTGGCGAGCCGGCGCCATTCGGTGAGGAACTCGGTCTTGCCGGCGCGGGCCGGATCGTTGGCGCGTTCGGCCAGATCGGCATCGCCCTCCGCGGAGGGGTCGAGAAGCTCCGCATCGTCGGCCGGGGCGGCGGCCTGGGCGGTGCGCGGAGCCGCCGGCTCCAGCCCGTCCTCGGTCCCGGGTTCGCCGGTGGCGGGTGCCGGGGCGTCCGCCGGGCGGGTGCGCGGCGGCCCACCGGCGAGCAGCCAGGCGACAGCGCCATCGGCCAGGTCCGCTGCGTCTTCCGGCAGGTCGTCCGCCAGGTCCATGCCGTCTGCCATCTCGGTGGCTTCGCCGCGCAGCCCATGGCCGGCCAGGGGGCGGGCCATCGTCAGGGCGAGCGCGCCACCGGCCATGGCGGCGGCCTGGGCGGCCTCTTCGGTCGCGGCGGTGGCAGCGGTTGCGGCCTCTTCGCCGTCGCCGCCGAGCAGCAGGGCGAGGATCGACCCGAAGACACCGCCGGACGACGAGCCGGCTGCGGCCTGGGCCGCCTGGCCCATCTGGCCCGCCACCTGTCCGGCTACGCCTGCACTGGGAATGACTGTCGTCACCGCTCACCTCGCTCACGTCATCGAACGACGCATCGGCGAGGGATAAGCAATGGGTGTGCCAGGGCCGGCAGCACGGCGCCGGGCGGGGCGGACCCTGGCGATGGCCGGCAAGGCGGCCGGGCCAGGGCAGTTTCCGCCGGGTGCGGCGGGCAGGTTTTGCCGGGTGAACCTGGTGTGGACGGGTGCCGGCTAGGCTCCCTCTACCGCGGCCACTGGATGGCGGGCAGGCGCAGGGGCAGCGGCAGGCCGCCGAGCCGCACTTCCTGGTGGGCGATGCTGAGCGGCGCGCGCACCACCATGCGGCCGTCCTCCCCCGGCGAGGACAGGGCGGACAGCCCGAAGCTGGCCATGCCGGCTTCCGCCGACCCCACCAGCCCGGCATCCACCGCCGCGGCGAGGAGCTGGGAATGGCCGTTGAGCACCACTTCCAAGGTCCCCTCCGGCTGCAGGTTCTCATCCAGCACCAGGTCGCCGGAAACCCGGATGTGGACCTCGCCCCAGTCGAGCCCGGCGCTTTCGATGCGCAGCCGGCCGCCGGCATCGCGCCAGGCCGCCAGTTCCTGGCGGTTGGGCTCGCGCGGCAGCGGCCCGATGACGATGACATCGGCGAGAATGGCATCGATCTGGGTGCCGAGCTGCGGCAGCGGGCTCGGCGTCAGGGCCACGTCCTGCAGCAGGATATCGGCTCCGAAGGCGTCCGGTGCCGTGTCGTCCACCCCCTGCACGGCGTTGGCGCGCAGGGCCGTCACCCGCATTTCCGGGGCGCCCAGGGCATCGAACACGATGTCGTCCACATCGAGCTGGGCGCGTTCCAGCGCCCCGTCGAAGCCGGCGGTGGCGAAGCCGCGCGCCCCGGCGATCGACACGGTGATGGCCGGCCCGCCGGCCACCGGGCGCACGGTGAATTCCTGCGGGGCGGACATGTCGATGCGGGCGGTGGTGGGGGCGAACACCGACACCCAGCCATCGAGCCCGGTGCCGGTCCAGCTCAGCCCGGCGTCGTGGCTCATCTGCACCGCGTCGGCCTCCACCCCCATGCTGAAGGGAAAGCCGGTGACCCGCGGCTCAAGCTGCTCGACGGTGATGCCCTGCGCCCCCAAGGCAGCCACCTGGCGATCCAGTTCGGCCAGCACCATGCTGCGGGCATAGAACCAGCCGCCGGTGTAGAGGCCGACCAGGACCAGCAGGACGGAGAGGGCGATGATGGTGCGGCGGCGGCGACGCATGTCGGCGATATCCCGGGCAGTTGGATTTGGCGAGCAGACCGGCAAACCGGCGCGATTGTGTGACGCCATCGGGGCCGCGTTGGCAATCCTTGAGCGCAGGTGCCTCTGGCCAGTGGCCTTCCGGCGCCCGCGATACTAGATAGGTGGCCATGTCCGCATCCGTTTCCCTGCCGCCCATCCCCGACGTGCCGCCCCCGCCCTCCCCCAGCTTCCTGGCGCTTGCCGAGCGCCGGCCGCTGTGGGTGTTCGGCTACGGCTCGCTGATGTGGGACCCAGGCTTCGCCAGCGAGGAGAGCGCGTCCGGCCGCCTGCACGGCTACCACCGGCGCTTCTGCATCTACTCCCACCACTACCGCGGCACGCCGGAACGGCCCGGCCTGGTGCTGGGGCTGGACCGCGGCGGCTCGTGCCGCGGCATGGCCTACCGGGTGGCGCCGGAGACAGCACTGGAGGTGCTGGGCTATCTGTGGCACCGGGAGATGATCACCGCGGTCTACCGGCCGCGCATCGGCCGCGTCCACCTCGTCGACGGGCGCATGGTGGAGGCGCTCACCTTCGTCGCCGATCCCCGCCACCCGCAGTACCACGCCGGGCGCTGCGTCGATGCGGCGGCGGCGATGATCCGCGCCGGCCGCGGCAAGCGCGGCCCCAACCGCGACTACCTGCTGAACACGCTGGCGCATCTGGAAACGCTGGGCATCCACGACGATGGCTTGCGCCGGGTGCTGCTGGCGCTGGACGGCCCGCCGCAACCGGCCGATGCCGCAAGCGATCAGGCGCAGCGCGAATAGCCGCAGTTGAGGCAGAGGTCGCAGTTTTCCGAGCGCACCAGCCCCGGCATGCCGCAGCGCGGGCAGCCGCGGCGCGGCCGGTCCTCCGCGGCGGGCGGATCGCTGCGCTCGTCCACCGGGGCGGGCAGGAAGCCGATGGAGATCATGTGCCGCTCGATCACCTGGCCGATGGCGGCCAGCAGCGAGGGCACGTAGCGCCCACCCATCCAGTGGCCGCCGCGCGGATCGAACACCGCCTTCAGCTCCTCCACCACAAAGGACACGTCGCCGCCGCGCCGGAACACCGCGGAGATCATGCGCGTCAGCGCCACCGTCCAGGCGTAGTGCTCCATGTTCTTGGAGTTGATGAACACCTCGAAGGGGCGGTGGCGCACCTCCCCGTTGGCCATCTCCTGCACCACGTCGTTCACGGTGACGTAGATGGCGTGGTCGCTGTCCGGCCAGCGCAGCTTGTAGGTGCGGCCGGCCAGCTCCTCCGGCCGCGCCAGCGGTTCTGAGATGTAGACGACCTGGGCATCGGCCTCGCCCCCGCCGGCCACCAGCATCGGCTTCGCACCCGCCGTCGCCGCGGTTTCCGGCAGTGCTGCTTCCAGCACCGCCCCGGTCACCGGGTTGGGCCGGTAGGTGGTGCAGCCCTTGCACCCCAGGCGGTAGGCCTCGCGGTAGACCGACTTGAAGGCCCCGAAATCCAGATCCTCTGGGCAGTTGATGGTCTTGGAGATGGAGCTGTCGACAAAGGGCTGGCAGGCCGCCTGGATCGCCAGATGGTCCGCCGGTTCCAGGCTCGCGGTTTCCACGAACGCGGCCGGCAGGGCGGCATCGGCGCCGAAGCGGGCGCGGAATTCGCGGTGGGCGAAATCCTCCACCTCCTCGGTCTGCCGCGTGCCGTCGGCCATCATCACCGTGCGGCGGTAGCTGTTGGCGAACACCGGCTCCACGCCGGACGACACATTGCCGGCGAGCAGGGAGATGGTGCCGGTGGGGGCGATGGAGGTGAGCAGCCCGTTGCGGATGCCGTTGCGCGCGATGCCGTCGCGCACCTCGGCATCCAGGTCGGCCACCATGGGCCGTTCCAGATAGGCCGCCGCATCGAACAGCGGAAACGCCCCCTTCTCGCGCGCCAGGTCCACAGACTGGGCGTAGGCGGCATCGCGCAGGGTGCGCAGCCAGCACTGGGTCAGCTCCACCGCGCGCGGGCTGCCGTAGCGCACGCCGCACAGGATCAGCGCGTCGGCCAGCCCGGTGACGCCGAGCCCGATGCGCCGCTTGGCCTGGGCTTCGTGGCGCTGTTCGGCGAGCGCGAAACCGGAGATGTCGATGACGTTGTCGAGCAGGCGCACGGCCGTGCCCACCACCCCGCGCAGCGCCTCCAGGTTCAAGGTGGCGGCCTCGGTGAAGGGCTGGTCGACGAAGCGCGGCAGGTTGATGGAGCCCAAGAGGCAGGCGCCATAGGGCGGCAGCG
>JAGQRL010000312.1:3104-3478 GCA_020425485.1 Rhodospirillaceae bacterium | reverse complement strand
CGTAGCCGCCGGTGGCCAGCACCACAAGATGCGCGCGGAAGCGGTGCAGCGTGCCGTCGTCCAGGTTCCAGCACATCACGCCGCGGCATTCGCCGTCCTCGATGATGAGGTCGAGCGCGATGTACTCGATATAGAACTCCGCCTCGTGCTTCAGCGACTGCTGATAGAGCGTGTGCAGCATGGCGTGGCCGGTGCGGTCGGCCGCGGCACAGGTGCGATAGGCCTGGCCCTTGCCGAACTCCGTCGTCATGCCGCCGAAGGCGCGCTGGTAGATCTTGCCTTCCGCGGTGCGGGAAAACGGCATGCCGTAGTGTTCCAGCTCGATGATCGCCGGAATCGCCTCGCGCACCATGTATTCGATGGCGTCCTGGTCG
>JAGQRL010000312.1:0-3096 GCA_020425485.1 Rhodospirillaceae bacterium | reverse complement strand
ACCCCTTCACGGTGTCGTACATGTGGTAGCGCCAGTCGTCGTCACCCATGTTGCCGAGCGCTGCGGAAACGCCGCCCTGGGCCGCCACGGTGTGGCTGCGGGTGGGAAACACCTTGGTTACGCACGCGGTCTTCAAACCCTTTTCGGCCATGCCGAAGGTGGCCCGGAGGCCCGCCCCGCCGGCACCGACCACCACCACATCATAGGTGTGGTCGATCACCTCGTAGGCTTTCGTTTGGGCGGTAGCCATCTCCCGTCACCCTCCCAGCGCGATCATGACGATGGATACGATGGCGATCAGGCCCAGGAGAGCCAGGATCAGCTTGGTCGCGATATCGACCGCCATGCGCAGTCCCAGATTGCCGACGTAATCCTCGTAGACGACCTGCATCCCGAGGGCGGCGTGATAGAAGGTGGCAACCACCAGGGCGATCAGCAGCCCCGCCGTCACCGGGTCGCCCAGCCAGGCGGCGACCACGGCGTGTTCGGCGCCGACCAGCCCGATCACGGAGATGACGAACCACAGCCCCAGCGGCACCAGGGCAACGGCGGTCAGCCGCTGGACCCACCAGTGATGAGTCCCCGACTTCGACGATCCCAAGCCCCGGACCGTCGAGAGTGGCGTGCGCAAGGTCATCGGATCACCCCCAGAAGCTCAGCGCCAGAACCCAAGCCAGCACCGTCAGGCCGGCCGAGGCGAACACTACCGCCCAGCCCGTCTTGGTGGCCGTCTCGATGGTCAGGCCGCAGCCGACATCCCACACCAGATGGCGGATGCCGTTGCACAGATGGTAGAAGAACGCCCCACTCCAGCCGATCATCAGCAGGTAGCCGAGCCAGGAGCCGATCCAGCCCTGGGCGGTGGCGTAGGCGGCAGGTCCGTCGGCAGCCGCGGCCAGCCAATAGACCAGGACAAGCGTGCCGGCGACGAGGAACACACCGGTCATCCGGTGGAGGATCGACAGCACGCTGGTGATCTGCGGTTTGTACACTTGTAGGTGCGGCGACAGTGGCCGCGAAGACGTCGTCATGGGTCCGGCTCCCTGACTCGCGGTACCACTCCAAATGGCGAGCCAGGCTCGCGGGCACCCTCCAGCTTATCCTTCTTTTTTGCGCCTGCGTTGGCTGTAAGTCAACGTGAGGGCTCACGCATCAGCTTCCCGTTACGGCAACGCAAAGTTGAAAGGGGCGCTGCCGGCCCGGGAGCCCAACCCAATTGCTACGTAGCCGGGATGGGGGGCGCTATCGGGGATTGAGTCTCGCCCGCGGACGTCGCCGCGCGTGCGGCCGCGGTCCCCTCGCCTGGATGATCGGCGGCCGACTCCCCGCTGGGCGCCGCAGCGGCGTTGCCGGCGATCAGGTCGCTCAGCGGCAGCGACATCAGGTCGGACTGGCGCGCGTCCATGCCCTCGATTACCGCGGCCACCGACCTGGCGAGCCCGTCGCCCGCCGCCTCCGCACCGACGATGCGCACCGGGTCGGCCAGGCGTTCGCTGGTCCACACACCGGACAGCTTTGCCAGTTCGCCCAAGGGCACATCGGCCGGGTCGCGCAGCGCCACCCAGCTCTCATCGATCGCCTGGGTGATCAGCCGGGCATCGGCCAGCAGCCGCAGCACCGCTTCCAGCGTCGTCAGGGCGACCGGCAGGTGGCTGAGCATGGCATCGCGGGTGACCGACTCGCCCTTGCGGGAGCGCTGCCACAGGTGGCGCAGGACCCACACCGCCAGCAGCAGGCGGTCGCCGGCCCCCAGATTGTCCTCCGGTGCGGGACGGCCGGAGTCGCTGCGCCAATCGGGCAAGGTCGCCGCGGTCACCGCCCCCAGCAGCACCACCAGCCACGCCACGTAGAGCCAGATTAGGAAGATCGGCACGGTGGAGATGGCGCCGTACACCGTTTCGTAGATCGGGAAATACTGGAGATAGAAGGCGAAGCCGGTCTTGCAGATCTCAAACAGCACCGCCGCCACCAGCCCGCCCACCGCGGCGTCGCGCAGCCGCACCGCGCGGTTGGGGATGATGCGGAAGATGATGGTGAAGCCGAACCACTCCGACAGGCCCGGCATCAGGGCGGCAAGCTGCGGCCAGGGCGGCGAACTGCTCTCGAAGGTGCCGCCCATCACCCGATCGGTCAGCGTCAGGCTGACGGCGAACAGCAGCGGGGTGACCGTGAGCAGCGCCCAGAACGACAGCAGGCGGATGATCAGCGGGCGTTCGTTGGTGACCCGCCAGATGGCGTTGAACGCCCCTTCGATGGTGACCAGCAGCAGGATGGAGGTGACGATCAGGCCGATCACCCCGGCCCCGGTGAGGCTGGTGGCGCGGGCGGAGAACTCCTCCACATAGTCCATCACCGCACTGCCCACCTGGGGCACCAGATTGTCGAACACTAGGCCCTGCACGCTGGAGCGCACATCCTGGAAGGCCGGGAAGGCGGACAGGATGCCGAGCGTGATGGTGACCAGCGGCACCAGCGACAGCAGGGTGGTATAGGTCAGTGCTGCCGCCGCCTGGGGGCAGCGGTCCACCCGGAAGCGCCGCACGATCAGCAGCAGCAGCCCGCCGATGGCGCGCAGCCGCGCCTTCGCCAGATCGCCCGGGTGCCCCGGCGGCCGCCCTTTGTTGACCGCGGCAGCGGCTTGTGTAGGATCGCGCATCCTCTAGACTATACTGTCATTTTCGAATCCCAGCCGAGGCCGCCTGATGTCCCCTCCCACCCCCCTTATGGCCGGCAAGCGCGGTGTGGTGATGGGCGTGGCGAACGACCGGTCGATTGGCTGGGGCATCGCACAGATGGTCTCGCAGCACGGCGCCGAACTCGCTTTCACCTACCAGGGTGAAGCCTTGGCCCGCCGTGTCAAGCCGTTGGCCCAGTCCGTCGGCTCGACGATGGTGCTGGAATGCGACGTGACAGACGAAGCCAGCATCGACGCCGCGTTCAATACTGTCGCCAAGGAATGGGGCGGCCTGGATTTTCTGGTCCATGCCATCGCGTTTTCCGACAAGACCGAGCTGACCGGCGCCTACGTCAACACCTCGCGCGATAACTTCCTGAAAACCATGGAAGTGTCCTGCTTCAGCCTGACGGCGGCGGCGC
>JAGQRL010000311.1:498-2163 GCA_020425485.1 Rhodospirillaceae bacterium | reverse complement strand
GCGGTGTGCGGGCAGCCGCCGGTTTCCACCCCGACGATGCGTTCCACCGGCAGGGCGCCGGAGCGCATCAGGAACTCCGCGTCCTCCCGCGTGTAGATGTCGTTGGTCACCACGGCGACCGAGTAGCGCTCGCGCATCACCTTGCACAGCCGGTCGACGAGTGCCGTCTTGCCGGACCCCACGGGGCCGCCGATACCGACGCGCAGCGGGCCGTGGCGCGGGCCGGAACTGGTCATGGGGATCTCCAGGTCTTTCGGCATCATGATCGGAAAAGTCGAGCATACAGGGTTTCGTGGGCGGCGGATGCCCAGTCCGCCATCGGCGTGGCCGATCCCAGCCGGTCGAGCGGCCGGGCGATGCCGGCTTCCGCCGCCGCTACAACCACCGGTTCCAACATCGCCATGATGCGCTGGCCGTCGGTCTGGCCGAGCGGGATCAGGCGCACGCCGGCCCCCACCAGATTGGCGGCAAAGCCGTGCAGATAGGCCGTCAGCACCGGCAGCAGGGCGAGCCCGTGGCCGGCCGCGGCAGCCGCCACCGCCACCGGCAGCGCATAGGGGCCGGGCCAGGCGGCGCGCAGCCGTGCCAGTGCCGCATAGGGCCAGGCGGCATCCACGGTGGTCAGGAAGGCTTCCCCCTGGGCGGTGCTTTCCAGCGCCAGTTCCGCACTCGACTGGTGGGCGGCAGCCAGCTCCGCCAATTCTGCCAGGCACGCATCGTCGCCCGAGGCCATCGCCCGGTGGACCGCGGCGAACAGGGTGGCATCGACCCGCGCGGAGCCGTAGCGCAGCACCGCATCCACCCATTGGGCGAGCGTGGCGCGATCGTGCACCGTGCCGTCCGCCACCGCCTGTTCCAGCCCGTGGCTGTAGCTGAAGGCTCCGATGGGAAAGGCCGGCGACAGCCAGGTGAGCATGCGCACCAGGGCGGCGGCCCCGGCGGGCGCCAGGATGGGCGGCGGTGCCGGTGGAGCCGGCGCCGGCGGGGCAGCAATGGTCTCAATCGACGTGGGCATGGCCGTGACCGTGGCTGTGAGAATGGCTGTGACTGTGGCTATGGGACTGTGCTTGGGCGTGGCTCTCGGTATGGCTGTGGGAATGGCTATGGGTATGCCCCTGCCCGTCCTCATGGGCGTGGCTGTGGGAGTGGCCGTGATAGGCCCCGGCTTCCGGGTTGAAGGGCAGCTCGGCGCGGCGAACGGTGGCGCCCAGGCCCATCAGCATGTCGGCCAGCACATGGTCGTAGAGGATGACCAGGCGGCCCTCCTGGATTTCCGTCGGCGTATGGCGGTTGCCCAGGTGCCAGGCCAGCCGCGCCAGGGCCAGCGGATCGGCCGCGGTGATCTCCAGCACCGCTTCCGCGGCGGCCTTCACCTCCACCCAGTCCTCGCCGTCGTCGAGCAGCAACCCGTCGCCGTCGCGCAGCGTCACCGCCTCGGCCAGATCCAGCAGCACGTCGGTGCCGCCCTCCCCCTTCAGGCGCAGGCGGCGGCGGTGTCGGTCCTGCAAGGTCAGGCTCAGCCGATCGATCGCCTGGCCTGTGGGCCAGGAACCGGCGGGGGAGACACTACGGGCGATCCTCATGGCTCTGCCCCCGGGCTCAGAACAGGAAGTAGCGCTGGGCCATCGGCAGCACCGTGGCCGGTTCGCAGGTGAGCAGCTCGCC
>JAGQRL010000311.1:0-433 GCA_020425485.1 Rhodospirillaceae bacterium | reverse complement strand
GCCTTGGAGATGGCGCGGGTGTTGCGCACCGGCACCAGCGCGCGCGACAGGCCCCAGCGCCCGGCCAGATCGCCCGCCGCCCCGGCGGCACTGACGAAGTGGACGGAGCTTTCCACCAGGTTGCGCCCGAAGCCGCCGAACATGGGACGATAGTGGGTGGGCTGCGGTGTGGGGATCGACGCGTTGGGATCGCCCATGGGGGCGGCGGCGATGGTGCCGGCCTTGATCACCAGGTCCGGCTTCACGCCGAAGAAGGCGGGCGACCACACCACCAGATCGGCCAGCTTGCCCACCTCCACCGAGCCCACATGGTCGGCCACACCTTGGGCGATGGCGGGGTTGATGGTGTATTTGGCGACGTAGCGCTTGGCCCGCACATTGTCGTTGTCGCCGCTCTCCTCGGCCAGGCGGCCGCGCTGGCGCTTCATCTTGT
>JAGQRL010000310.1:2464-15476 GCA_020425485.1 Rhodospirillaceae bacterium | reverse complement strand
CCGCGGCCATCCCGGCCACCGCCGGAGCGTCGGTCAGCGGCAGCCTGGCGGACCCGGCCAAGGGCGAGCTGGGCCGCGCCGGCCCGGCGCTGGCGGAACGGACCGACCAGCCGCCGCCGCCCAACGACCGCACCTTGCTGGTGGAGGAGATCAAGTCGCTGTCGCTGTCCGGCGGCATCTACCGGATCGACTGCTTTGCCCGCGGCGGCGACGGCAAGTCGCGGCTCTCCGGCGCGCTGCTGATCCCCGAAGAACGGATGGCCGGCATCCTCACGGCCCTGGAAACGATGCTGGCCAAGCTGTCCAGCCGCGCCACCGGCGGCACCACCAACCTGGCCACCGTGGAAACGGTGGGGTCAGCGTAGGGCCCCCCTCTGCCACGGCGGCGAGAGCGGCGGTGCGTCGGCGACCCACTCGAAGATGATCGTTACGCCATCGTATCCGGTGGCATCCAACTCGTAGCTGCCCACTTGCTCCATCTCACCGGCCTCGGTGGCCCGGTAGAAGACCCAGGTTACCGGGTCGGGACCGGCCGGGTACCAGTCGCAGACGGCTTGATACTGGTTGCGGGCGATATGGCGCGGCTCCCCTTCGCCAGACCCCATCCCCTTGTCGAGATCACTGGCCGAGTTCCACAGACAGATCCGCACCATGCCCGGGTTCAGCGAGCCGTTGGTGGAGACGACGTGGATCCGGTCGTCCGGGTTGGTCGTGGTGAAAACCTCGTCGATGGGAGGCGCATGGGGTCCGAAGGGCACATACTCCACGTCCACATCAGGCGCGGGCACGCAGGCACCAAGGCTCATGCCGGCAAGCAGCGACAGCGCCAGGAGGCGGATTCGCGAAGGCAACGGGCGGCCGATACGGACTGCGGACATCTCAGGTCCCTCAACGGTGCACGATCCCGCCGCTTGGGCGATCGATCGTCCCTGGTTGCGATGATCCTGGGATACCGGGCCGGCCCTGCCGATCGTATGGGGTGACCGCCCCAATTCCGCAGGCGCCCCTGCGCCGGCCCCGCCCAAGTCCGGCCATCCAATCCTGCACACTGGCCTTGGCGGCAGGCCGGAGATCGGGTCCGCACCCCAGAACTGTCGCCTGGGGCCGGGCACTTCGATATCATGCGGCCCAAATAGCCGAGGAGGGGCGGAGAACCATGGCCACAGTCGACCTGCGGGCGCTTGTCGGGCGCTTCAACGATGTCTGCCGGCGTGCACTGGAAGGTGCTGCCGGGCTGACCCTGTCGCGCACCCACTACAACATCGAGATCGAGCACGTTCTCCTGAAGCTCCTGGAGGCGTCGAACACCGACATCACCAAGATCCTTCAGCAGTTCGAGATCGAGCCGGGCCGCCTGGCCTCCGACCTGACGCGGACGCTGGACAAGCTGAAGACCGGCAATTCGCGGCCGCCCGCCCTGTCGCCCCATGTGGTGCAGCTCGCCCGCGAAGCCTGGGTGCTGGCCTCCCTGCAATACGGCGCCGGGCGCGTGCGCTCCGGCCATATGCTGCTGGCCCTGCTGCTGGATGACGACCTGGCGCGGATGGCGCGGGAAAGCTCCGCCCAGTTCGCGCGCATTCCGCCGGAAGCCCTGAAGAAGTCCCTGGCGGAAGTCTGCGAAGGCAGTGCGGAGGATGTCGGCAGCCCGTCCTTGGATGCCGGCCCGTCTGCCGCCGGTCCCGGTGCCGCACCCGGCGGCCCCATGGGGGCGGGCGTCGGCGAGGGCCTGTCGAAATACACCATCGACCTCACGGCCAACGCCAAGGCGGGCAAGATCGATCCCGTGCTGGGGCGCGACGGCGAGATCCGCCAGATCGTCGATATCCTGACCCGGCGGCGCCAGAACAACCCGATCCTCACCGGCGAGGCCGGCGTCGGCAAGACGGCGGTGGTGGAAGGCTTCGCGCTGCGCATCGCCGCGGGCGACGTGCCGCCGGCCCTGAAGGACGTCACCCTGCGCACGCTCGACCTCGGCCTCCTGCAGGCCGGCGCCGGCATGAAGGGCGAGTTCGAGAACCGCCTGAAGCAGGTGATCGAGGAGGTGAACGCCTCGCCCAAGCCGATCATCCTGTTCATCGACGAAGCGCATACGCTGATCGGCGCCGGCGGCCAGGCCGGCCAGGGCGATGCCGCCAACCTGCTGAAGCCGGCCCTGGCGCGCGGCGAACTGCGCACCATCGCCGCCACCACCTGGGCCGAATACAAGAAGTATTTCGAGCGCGACGCGGCGCTGACCCGCCGCTTCCAGGTGGTGAAGGTGGACGAGCCGACCGAGCCGGTGGCCGTGGCCATGATGCGCGGGCTGGTTTCCACCCTGGAGAAGCACCACGGGGTGCGCATCCTGGATGAGGCCGTGGTCGAGTCCGTCAAGCTGTCGCACCGCTACATTTCCGGCCGCCAGCTCCCCGACAAGTCCGTCAGCCTGCTGGATACCGCGTGCGCGCGCGTGACCATGAGCCAGTCGGCCACGCCGGCGGAGATCGAGGACCGCACCCGGCGCATCGAACAGCTCGACACCGCCCGCGGCATCATGGAGCGCGAGGCGGCCACCGGCGGCGGCCATGCCGATGCCATCGCCGCCAATGTGGAAGAGCGCGCCAAGGTGGCCGGAGAGCTGACGGCGCTGGAAGAGCAGTGGGAGAAGGAAAAGGAGCTGATCGGCCAGATCCGCGAGATCCGCGAAAAGCTGGAAGCCGCCCACGGCAGTGCCGAAGCCGCGGTGGCGGCCGGTGCCGAAGCCGAAGGGACCACGGCCGGCGCTACCCCGCCGCCCCAGGCCGAGCCTGCGGAACTGGAAGGCTGGCGGGCCGATCTGTCGCGCCTCAACGCCGAACTTGCGGGCGTGCAGGGCAAGACCCCGCTGGTGAGTGCGGTGGTGGACGGCCAGGCGGTGGCCGCCGTGGTGGCCACCTGGACCGGCATCCCGGTCGGCCGCATGGTGTCCGACGAGATCCAGACCATCTTGAACCTGAAGGACGAGATGATGGCCCGCATCGTCGGGCAGGATCATGCGCTGGACGCCATCGCCCAGGCCATGCGCACCAGCCGCGCGCAGTTGACCGACCCCAAGAAGCCCATCGGCGTGTTCCTGATGGTCGGCACGTCCGGCGTCGGCAAGACGGAGACGGCGCTGACGCTGGCCGAGCTGCTCTATGGCGGCGAGCAGAACATGACCACCATCAACATGTCGGAGTTCAAGGAAGAGCATAAGGTGTCGCTGCTCATGGGCTCGCCGCCCGGCTATGTGGGCTACGGCGAAGGCGGCGTGCTCACCGAAGCGGTGCGCCGCAAGCCCTATTCCGTCGTCCTCCTGGACGAGATGGAAAAGGCCCACAACGGGGTGCAGGACATCTTCTACCAGGTGTTCGACAAGGGGCAGATGCGCGACGGCGAAGGCCGCGACATCGACTTCAAGAACACCGTCATCATCATGACCTCCAATGCCGGGACGGACACCATCGCCGCCCTGTGCGCCGACCCGGAGACCATGCCGGACGCCAGCGGCCTGACCGAAGCCCTGCGCCCGGAACTGCTGAAGACCTTCAAGCCGGCCTTCCTCGGCCGCTGTACGCTGGTGCCCTACTTCCCGCTCAGCCCCGACGTGATGCGCGGCATCACCAAGCTGCAGCTCGGCCGCATCCGCTCCCGCGTGGCGGAAGCCTACAAGACCGGGTTCGACTGGGACGAGGCGGTGGTGGACACCATCGTGGAGCGCTGCACGGAATCGGAAAGCGGTGCGCGCAACATCCAAACCATCCTCAACCGCACACTGCTGCCCGAATTGTCCGGGATCGTGCTGTCACGCATGGCGGAAGGCCTGGCCGTGTCCAACATGCATGTCGGCATCGGAGACGATGGCGGATTCACGTACCGGTGTGGCGACGAAGAGGCAGCCGGGTGAAGACGTCGCACGGATAACCCCGAGGCTGTCCAAATTTGACCATACTCGAACAAGACACTGGCAACCGTCAGACGGGGGTCTGAACGGCAGGTCAATCAGCCGGGGGGTGCACGTCGCCCTGTTCCGGGGCCAGTCCTGACCCCGGCTACGGTCACACACGAGGAGGAAGAAGACATGCCCATTTATATCAAGATCGAAGGGATCGACGGCGACGTCACCCAGGCCAAGTACAAGGGCTGGATCGATTGCGAATCCCTGCAGTGGGGCGTTGGCCGCGCGGTTATGACGCCGGTCGGCTCCACCATGAACCGCGAAGCCAGCGCGCCGACCCTGTCGGAGCTGACCTTCACCAAGACCATGGACCGGTCGACGGCGACCATCCTCCAGGAAACCTGCTCCGGCGAAGCCGGCAAGAAGGTGACGGTGGAGATGATGACCACCGCCAACCCGCCGAAGACCTACATGAAGTACGAGCTGGAAGACGCCCTGCTGAGCGGCTACTCCTGCTCCGGTGCTTCGGGCGGCGGCCGTCCGAGCGAGAGCGTCTCGCTCAACTTCACCAAGATCACGACCACCTACACGGTGTCGGACGAGAAGGGCAACGACCTGACCAGTCTGTCGGCGCACTTCGACGTCACCGAAGGCAAGGCGGGCTGATCCGTCTGTCTTGGTTCAGCCATCGGATCCGTCGGCGCCTGCGGGCGCCGGCGGGCCGGTGGCCCCAAACGACGCCGACACCCTTGGGTTATCCGGCCGCGATATGGCAATCTGTGCGGGCGGATCTCGTTCGAACGGTGTCATCCCATGGGGTGGGAGTCCTGCGGCACAGCGAACGGGCGTTGCCCGGCGACGTTAAGATACCTGCGGTGAGGCAGGTTTGGCGTCTCCAGATGTCTGTGATTTAAGCCTCAGGTCTTCGCCCCATGGTCCGCGCACCCAAACAAGCTGAACGCTTCCTGACCGTCGAGACCCCGCTGGGTCCCGACGTGCTCGTCGCCACCGGCCTGGAGGGCGAGGAATCGTTCTCCCGCATGTTCCGCTTCCGGCTTGAGATGGTCTCGCCGGACCAGAACATCGATCCCAATTCCATCCTGCGCAAACCGGTTACCGTTTCGGTGGAATGCGAGCGCGACCGCCGACGCTACTTCCACGGCATCGTCCGCACCTTTTCCGCGGGCGGCATCCTGCAGTCGCGCCTGCGCCGCTATACCGCAGAGGTGGTGCCCAACCTGTGGCTGCTCACCCGCAACACCGACTGCAAGGTGTTCCAGGACAAGACCGCCAAGGAAATCATCGAGGAGGTCTTCTCCGATCGCGGGATGACCGACTACGAAACCAGCAAGCTCAGCGGCAGCTACCGCAGCCGCACCTACTGCGTGCAGTACCGGGAAACCGATTTTGACTTCGTCTCCCGGATCATGGAAGAAGAAGGCATCTTCTATTACTTCCGGCACGAGCAGGGCCGGCACGTGATGGTGCTTTGCGACAACGCGCGGGCCTATGAGTCCATCGATGACTCTACGGTCTACATGTACAAGGGGCGCAGCGGCTTCGAGCGCATCGCCACCTGGGCGCGCAACCATGCGGTGCCCACCGGCGGCGTGGTGACACGGGACTACAACCCGATGGAACCCACCGCCAACATGGAGTCCAACCAGCCCACCACCAACAGCAGCGCCGACCGCGGGCTGACGCTGTACGACTACCCGGGCCTGTATGACGCCAAGGGCGACGGCGACGGGCTGGCCAGTGTCCGCATCGAGGAAGAGGAAGCCGCCACCGAACGCGTGGTCGGCCGCGGCGAGGTGCGCACCTTCACCCCCGGCGGCACCTTCTCCGTCGAAGGCGTGCCGGGCGAGGAAGGCAAGACCTATGCGCTGAGCTGGGTGTTCCACCGCATCGTCGACAACACCCAGATCGTCGGCCAGCTCGCCGCACCGGGCTACATGAACGACTTCGTGTGCCTGCCGTCCTCCACCGTGTTCCGGCCGCCGCGGGTGACGCCGAAGGCGGTGGTGAAGGGCCTGCAGACGGCGGTGGTGGTCGGCCCCTCGGGCAGCGAGATCCACACCGACGAACACGGCCGCATCAAGGTGCAGTTCTTCTGGGACCGCTACGGCGGCAACGACGAGAACTCGTCGTGCTGGATCCGCGTGGCGCAAAGCTGGGCCGGGCCGCAATGGGGTGCGCAGTTCATTCCGCGCATGGGCCACGAGGTGGTGGTGGCCTTCCTGGAAGGCGATCCCGACCGGCCGCTGGTGATCGGCAGCGTCTATAACGGCCGCCACGATCCGCCGTTCGATCTGCCCGGCAACAAGACGCAGTCCGGCGTGCGTTCGCGCAGTTCGCTGGGCGGCGGAGTTTCCAACTGCAACGAGTTCCGCTTCGAAGACAAGATGGGCGAGGAACTGCTGTTCCTGCATGCCGAGAAGGATTCGAAGTACGA
The DNA here is from genome assembly GCA_020425485.1 of Rhodospirillaceae bacterium. Lineage (GTDB taxonomy): Bacteria > Pseudomonadota > Alphaproteobacteria > DSM-16000 > Inquilinaceae > JACKIH01. The sequence goes on along the minus strand of JAGQRL010000310.1, from coordinate 9,129 downwards.
GGTCGAGAACGACGAAGACATCTATATCGGCAACAAGCGCACCGAGGTGGTCGACAAGGGTGACGAGAAGGTCACCCTCAACATGGGCAGCCACACCACCACGATTAAGCTGGGTGACGAGACCCGCGACATCACGGTGGGCAAGCGCACCACCACCATCAACGGCGACGACAGCCTGACGGTGAAGACGGGCAACATCTCCGCCAAGGCGAACCTCGGCAACATCGATATCGACGCGACGCTGGGCAAGATCTCGCTGACGGCGATGCAGTCCATCGAGTTGAAGGTGGGGATGAACTCGCTGAAGGTCGATCAGATGGGCGTCACCATCAACGGCATGATGGTGAAGGTCACCGGCCAGTCGATGACGCAGATTTCGTCCAGCGGCATGACCACCTTGTCGTCCAGCGGCATGACCACGGTCTCGGGCACGATGACCACGGTGAGCGGCAGTGGCATGCTGACGCTGACCGGCGGCATGCTGATGATCGGCTAGCCGGCGGCACGGCAACAGGCAGACCATGTGCATCAGAGGGGCGCGATGACGGACCAGACGGCAGTCGAGCCGATTCCCACCCCACCGCCGCCGGCGGCCGATGGGCCGCCGCTGATGGCGGAAGACCAGCCGGCCATCGACGTGGGGCCGCTGGCCAAGCTGGGCGGCCGCAAGATGGCCGACATCGAGGACAACACCCCGCTGAGCGAAAAGGCGCAGCCGCTGCTGAAGCGCGACCTCTCCGCCCGCGACATGATCGAGGAACTGGTCAAGGCCAAGCTGTGGGTGGATGCCTGCGCCACGCTTGCCCATGCCATCCCCAAGCGCGAAGGCGTGTGGTGGGCTGCCGTGGTCGCCCGCCGCTTCCTGCCGGCGGAGCCCGACCGCAAGGTGGTGCTGACGCTGGAAGCGGCCGAAGCCTGGGTGCGCAAGCCGACGGAGGAAAACCGCCAGTTGGCGCTCGCCCGCGGCTCGGCCATCCGCACCACCGGAGCACCGTCCGCCTGGGCGGCGGTGGCGGCCGGCTGGAGCACCGGATCGATGGCGCCGAAGGCGGAAGTGGACATTCCCGCGGAGCCGTGGATGACCGGAACCGCGGTGTTCGCGGCGGTGATGCACGCTGCCGGCAGCGTCCCGGAAGCCTTCTATCCGGGGCTGCACGCCGCCCTGGTGTGCGGTCTCGATATCGCCGATGGCGGCAACGGCCGGCCCCAGGGCCGCGACGAGGCAGCCGCCGGCAGCGGCGGCCTGTAGGACGGAGAGGGAGAGGCACCATGCAACCGGCTGCCTGTGTGGGGTTCATGCATGTCTGCCCGATGGTCACGCCCGCCGTGCCGCCGATCCCCCATGTGGGCGGCCCGATTCTGCCCCCCGGCGGCATCCCGATCCTGGTGGGCGGCATGCCGCTCGCCCGGATGGGCGACATGTGCACCTGCGTGGGTCCGCCGGATGTGATCGCCATGGGCAACTTCAAGGCGCTGATCCGCGGCCAGCCGGCGGCCCGCATGGGCGACATGACGATGCATGGCGGCTCCATCGTCATGGGCAACCCCAAGGTCATGCTCTAGGGTTTGGCCCCATAGACGGCGCTGTCTTCGGCGGGCGTCTGGACCGACGGAAATGGGGTTCCTTGCGGCGGCAAGCCGCAATACCGTAGCGGTCGGTGACCCCATCGCACCAGGACGGAGCCGAAGTCCAAGCCGATGCGCGTGCTTCTGACCCTTTCGTCGTCCGACGGCCGGCCGGCCGGTGCCGGCGCCCAACGGGTGGTCGACGGCACCACCGTGACGGTGGGCCGCGGCCCCATGAACGATTGGGTGCTGGAAGACCCGCAGCGCTACCTGTCGAAAAACCACTGCGTGATCGAGTTCGACGGCAGCGGCTACCGGCTGGTGGACACCTCCACCAACGGCACCTTCGTCAACAACTCCGATACGCCGGTGGGCAAGGGCAGCAGCGTGCCCCTGTCGATGGGCGACCGCATCCGCCTCGGCCCCTACGAGATTTCCTTGAGCCCGGCCGACCACATGGCGGCCCCGCTGCCCGCCGACGATCCGCTGGGCGACCTGCCGCCGCCGATGGACGACCCCTTCGGCGCCGACCCGTTCGATCCCAACGCCGCCTCGCTGGCGCCGGGGGGCCCCATGCCCGGCGGGCGCAGCGGCCGCGGCCGCGAATTCGAAGCGATGGACGATCCGTTGGGCAACGACGACGGCGCCCGCGACGATCCCTATGGCGTCGGCGTCGGCTCTGCCTCGCGTGAGCGGCCGGGCGGCGCCGACGATCCGTTCTCGCCACCGGCACCGGGCACCCAGCGGCGCGGGCCGGACCCCTTCGGCATCGATGCTCCTGGCCCCGGCCCCGTGCCCCCGGGCGGCGGGATGGACATGGGCGACGATCCGTTCGGTCCCCTGCCCGGCGACGATTTCGGTCCCGGTCCCGGCCCGAAAACCGGCGGCGATTTCGGCCCCGGAGATGATTTCGGCCCCGGACCGCAGAGCGGTGGGCCGGCGCCGGGCGGCCGCGGCATTCCCGCCGATTTCGATTTCCTGGGCGAGGACGAAGGCTTCGATCCCGGCGCCCCCACCCAGGACGATCACCTGCCGTCGGAACGCGCCGCCTTCGTGGCCCCCGATCCGCTGCGCCGGCGCGATACCGCCAAGGGCGGTGCCCTGCCCGCCGATTGGGATACCGAGGACCTGATGGGGCCGGGGCCGTCCGCCGCCCCGCCCTCCCGGTCACCGGCAACGCCCCCGTCGCGCCCGGCACCAAAGGGCGGCGACGATGACCTGCCCTTCGATCTCGGTCCCGCCAAGGTGTCGGCCCGCAGCGAGCGCATCTCGCCGGGATCGCAGCCGTCCCAGGGCCAGCGCAAGCCCTCCCAGCCGATCCCCGACGAGCCGTTCGACGAACCCTTGCCGGGCTCCTTCGATGCACCGGCGCCGCAGCCGCGGCCCGCCGCCCCGCCGCCGCGGCCGCAGCCCATGCCGGGCGGCGGCGATGCGTGGTCCAACTTCCTGGCCGGGGCCGGCATCAACGCTGCCGACCTGTCGCCGGACGAAGCGGCGGCACTGGCCGGGCGCTTCGGTGCTGCCTTCCGTGCGGCCCTCCAGGGGCTGGTGGAAATCCTCCAGGTGCGCGCCTCGCTGAAGGAACAGTTCCAGGTGCCCGAACGCACCATGATCCGGGCGGAGGACAACAACCCGCTGAAATTCGTGGTGGATGCCGACCAGGCTTTGGAACAGCTCGTGCGGCCGCACCGCGGCTTCCTGGAAGCCGACGCGGCGGTGGAGAACGGCTTCAAGGACATCAAGGCGCATCTGCTGGCCGAAGCGGCCGGGCTCCAGGTGGCGCTGTCCAACCTGATCGCGCGGTTCGATCCCGAAACCCTCAGGGAGCGGCTGGAAGGCTCCTCGGTGTGGGATAACCTGATGCCGGCCGCCCGCCGCGCGAAGTACTGGGACGTGTTCGTCGAAACCTACGGCGAAATCGCCCGTGAGGCGGAAGACGACTTCAACGGCCTGCTCGGGCGCGAATTCGCCCGCGCCTACGACGAGCAGATCCGCAAGCTCTGACCTGCCCATCCAGCCTTAGGGCCGATGCCCCGCCCCCGTCACGGGTCGGGAAGGTCGATCTGCACCTGGAGGACGATCATGGCTCCACGCCGCCATCGCCGTTTCGCCGCCCTCGCGGCCCCAGCCACCGCACTGGCACTGGCACTGGCGCTCGCCGCTCCCGCCGCAGCACTGCCACCGGAGGCCGACGCCTGGTGTGCCGACCATGCGGAGCCCTGCGCACTGCTGACGGGCGCCTGGGCGGTGGCGGAGACGATCCCGCCGGGCGAGCAGGCGCTGCTTGCCTGGCGCGACCTGGGCACAGCACTTGCCGCCGTCGGCGCGCCCGAGGCCGCGGCGGTCGGTTTCGCCAACGCGCAGGCGCAGGCTGAAACGGTCGAGGACGCCGAAGACCGCGTCGATGCGCTGATGGTGGTGCTGCGCGCCCGCGCCGCCGCCGGCTTTCAGGAAACCGCCCGCCAGCAGGTGCTCGACGCGCTGACGTTCACAGACACCATCTCGCGCAACACCGACCGGATCGATGCCCGCGAGGCCATCGTTGCGGCGGCTGCCGACGCGGGGCTGTGGACCGAGGCCATAGGGATCGCGCGGGCGGAGGACAATGCGCGCCGCCGCCTGCTGGGACTCCTCACCGTGGGCGACGCGATGGCCCGGGCCGGCGAATCCGCCGATGCCGTGGCTCTGGCCGAAGAGGTCAGCACCCTGGACGGTGCCCGCCCGCAGGACGTGCTGGACGCCGCCGCCGTCGCCGCCCGCGCCGGTGCACCGGAGGAGGCGCAAGCGATCCTCGACCAGGTCGACCCCGCCGAGCGCACCATCGACGGGCTGATCGCCGTCGCCGAAGCCTACGATGCGGCCGGCGATGGCGAGCAGGCGGTTCGGCTGCTGGACGAGGCGCTGAGCGCCGCCCGCAGCATCGAGGTGCCGCAGGACCGGCCGGATGCGGCGCGCACGCAGGCGGGGCTGCGCGCCAGTTCCATGATGAGCGTCGGCCTGGCGCTGGCCGAACTGGGCCTGACCGATCGGGCGCGGGAGACCTTCGCCGAAGCGCTGGCCGCCGCTCCGGTCTACGTCGCCGAGGAACTGGGCCGCGATATCACGGCGGCCGACTATCCGGCCCTGGCCGCCCGGCTTCAGGCCCGTGCCGGACTGCTGGCCGACGCCCTTCAGTCGATGGCGCAGGCCACCGCCGGCCGGAACCTGGAGCTGACCGTGACATTGGCCCAGCAGGCAGGCGTGCCGGCCGAGGACTGGCTTGAGGCAACGGATGCGGTGGCGGCGGTCGAGTTCCCAGGGGTCCGCGCCCGCGCCCTGTCCGCCATCGTCGTCGCCCTGTCGCAAGCCGGGCGGGCGGACGAGGTGGCGGCAGCCGCCGATGCGGCCCTGGCAGCCGCCCTCGACATTCCGGAAGTCTGGATGCGGGACGTCGCCTTGGGCGATGTGGCGGCCGCCCTGGCCACGGCCGGCCAGCGGGAAGCAGCACTCGCCATCGTCGAAGCCCATGCCGACCGTGCGGACAGCCCGCGTGCGCGAATCGGCGAAGCCATGGCCGCGGCCGGCCTCTACGACGATGCCCAGGCGCTGGCCGCGGCGATCGACAGCGCGGTGCTGCGCGCCCGCGTGCTCCGGGCCATCGTGCGCACCCAGTCCGAAGCCGCCGTGGCCACCGTGGCCGCCGCCAGCGAATAGTGGTCACTTAGCCCATCTTCCGGCGCATTCGGCGGCAATCCTGGCAAAACAGGGCATTGCCCGGCATGTCCATGGGCTGCAATTCTCGCGGAGCCGTGTAGACTGGCGGCTTGGCTATCTTGGGGAGGATGGGACTGATGACGGCTTTTGCTTCGGCGATCTTGCGTTCGGGGGTTTCGGCCCGGCGCGGCCTCGGGTTCATGGCTGCGGCGTTCGCAGCATTGCTGGCCCTTGCGGCATGCCAGACGGTGCCGCCGCCGCCCGCCCCGACGGTGGTGAACGTGTCGCTGGCGGCGGATGCCACCATCAATCCCGAACTCTCCGGCCTGCCGGCGCCGGTGCTGGTGCGGGTGTACGAGCTGACCTCGGCCTCGGAATTCCAACAGGCCGATTTCTTCCAGCTTCTGGAACGCGACCAGGAAACCCTGGGCGCGGCCATGGTTGGGCGTGAAGAACTGACCCTGAGCCCCGGCGGCAGCGATTCCATGACCCTGAATTTCGGGCCGGAGTCCCGCTATGTCGGCGTCATGGTGGCCTTCCGCGATATCGACAATGCCCTGTGGCGCGCCGTCACCTCGGTGCCGCAGAACGCCACCTCGGCGGTGGCCGTATCCCTCAGCGGGCTGACCGTACAGATCGGCGGCGCCGGGATCGTCGCACCGGCCAGCTAAGCCCAGATGTCCGTCAGCAACGGTCCGATCCTCCATGTCCTGGGATAACAAGGTCGTCTGGTCGGAGGGCATGTTCCTCCGCACCCAGCACTTCCAACAGGCCGACCGCCATACCGAATGGCAAGTCCGCAGCGCCCTGGCGGCGGCGCGTGCCCATCCCTGGGGGGTCACCGATCTCCAGATCAACCGGGAGATGCTGGCCGCCGGCAAGTTCGCCATCAGCCGCGCGGCCGGCATGTTCGAGGACGGCACGCCGTTCACGCTGCCCGACGGCGCCGACCATCCGGCACCGCTGGACCTGGCGGATTCGGTGCGCAACTGCACGGTCTATCTGGGCCTGCCGGTGCGCCAACCGGGCGGCGTGGAGGTGGAGCTGGACGATACCGTCCACACGCCGGCCCGCTACCGCGCGGCCGACTACGATGCCGCGGACTCCGTGGCGCGGTCCGACCAGCACGCCACCTTGCAGGTGGGCCGGCTGCGCCTGCGCCTGCTGTTGGAGACCGAGGAGCGGGACGGCTACACCTGCATCGGGCTTGCCCGCATCATCGAGGTGCGGTCGGACAAGAACGTGGTGCTGGACGAAGGCTTCATCGCGCCGTGCCTCACCTGCACCGCCGCCCCGGTGCTGTCGGGCTTCGTGGCGGAACTGCAAGGGCTGATCCACCACCGGGCCGAAGCGGTGGCCGCCCGCGTGACCGATTCCGGCACCAAGGGGGCGGCGGAAATCGCCGA
>JAGQRL010000310.1:0-2408 GCA_020425485.1 Rhodospirillaceae bacterium | reverse complement strand
TCCTCGCCCATGGTGCACCCGGAGGATTTCTACCGGCTGGCCGTGCAGATGGCGGGCGAGCTGGACACCTTCACCGTGGCCAACCGGCGGCCGCCCGCCTTCCCGCCCTACCGGCACGACGACCTGCAGCGCAGCTTCCGCCCGGTGATGGCCGAGCTGCGCCATTCGCTGAGCGCCGTCATCGATCCCACCGCGGTGCCGATCCCGCTGCAGGAACGCCGCTACGGCGTGCGCGTGGCGGTGATTTCCGACCGCAGCCTGCTGACCACCGCCACCTTCGTGCTGGTGGTGAAGGCCGACATGCAGATGGACGCGATCCGCCGCCTGTTCCCGACCCAGACCACCATCGGGCCGGTGGAAAAGATCCGCGACCTCGTCAACTCCGCACTGGCCGGAATCCGCACCCGCCCCCTCCAGGTGGCGCCCCGGCAGTTGCCTTACACACCCAACGCGACGTATTTCGAGTTGGAACGAAACAGCCCCTTCTGGAAGGAACTCACCCAGTCAGGCGGCATGGCCCTGCACGTGGCAGGCGACTTCCCGCAGCTCGAAATGGAGCTGTGGGCGATCAAGGGATAGCGGGCCATGAGCTCCGACGATCCGTTCGCCGAGCCTGGAGACCTGGAACCGACCGTCGTCGGCGGCCGGCGTGTGGCCGGTGGCGAGCGCCAGCAGGCACCCGAACCGCCGCCGCAGCAGCGCCGCCAGCGCGCGCCCGAACCGTCCTATGATGCGCCGCCCGCAGGCGGCTACCCGCCCGCCGCCAGCGGCCCCATCGATACCTCCACGCCCTTGGTGCGCACCGGCATCAACCCGCTGGTCAGCGTCGCCTCGCCGCTGCTCGGCCTCGCCGTGCGCATCCGCAACCGCGCCCAGCACCGCGATGTGGCGGCCTTGCGCGACCGCGTGGTGGCGGAAATCAAGTCCTTCGAAAGCCGCGCCTCGGCGGTCGGCGTCAGCCCGCAGGAAATCCGCGCGGGCCGCTACGCGCTGTGCGCCACCATCGACGATCTGGTGCTCAACACGCCGTGGGGCAGCCGCAGCGTGTGGGCGCGCCAGAGCATGGTGACCACCTTCTACCAGGAGACCTGGGGCGGCGAGCGCTTCTACGAAATCCTCAACCGGCTGGGCCAGAACCCGGGGCGCAACCTGCCGCTCCTGGAGCTCATGTACCTGTGCATGACGCTGGGCTTCGAAGGCCAATACCGGGTGATGAACCGCGGCACCGCCCGCCATGCGGAAATCCGCGACGGGCTCTACCGGATGATCCGGCGCCACCGCGGCGAGTTCGAACGCGACCTGTCGCCCCGCTGGCGGGGGGCGGAAACCGGCCACCGGCCGCTCGCCTCCTACATCCCCATCTGGGTGCTGGCCGTCGCCACCGCCGGCCTGCTGGCGCTGATCTATGCGCTGTTCATGTTCTGGCTCGGCCGCAACAGCGACGACGTCTACTACGCGCTGAACGAACTGCCGCCCAACGGGCCGGTGGTGCTGGCCCGCGTCGCCACACCGCCGCCGCCGCCGACACCGACGCCGCAGCAGGTGGAACAGGTGGCGAGCCTGGCGGAATTCCTGGCGCCGGAGATCGAAGAGGGGCTGGTCGAGGTGGAGGACACCCGCGACGGCACCCTGGTGCGCCTGGTGAGTGCGGCCATGTTCGCCCCGGCCAGCGATGTGCTGACCGACCAGTACCGCCCCACCGTGTTGCGCGTGGCCTACGCCCTGGCGGAACGCGGCAGCGACCTGCAGATCCTCGGCCATTCCGACAGCGATCCCATCCACACCTTCCAGTTCCCGTCGAACTACGAGCTGTCCCTGGCGCGGGCGGAAGCGGTGCGCGAGGTGATCGCACCCATCGTCGGCGACGAGGTGGCCATCACCGTGGAAGGGCTGGCCGATACCCAGCCGCTGGTGCCCAACGACACCGCGGCCCACAAGGCGCGCAACCGCCGCGTCGAAATCCTCGTCCTGGATTGATTGGGAGCTGACATGCGCGCGGTCTTCCGGGTTCTGATTTCTGGCTGGTTCCTGTCGCTCCTCGGGGTGATCATTCTCAGCTTGCTGGTCTGGTTCCTCGGCCCGCTGATCTCCTTCGCCGACTTTGCACCGCTGGAAAGCGTGCTCAGCCGCCTGCTGGTGATCATCGTCTTCTTCTTCATCTGGGTGATCGCGCTGCTCATCGGCATGCTGCGGCGGCGCCGTGCCAACGCCAAGATGGCGCGCGACCTGGAGGAAACGGCAACGGCGGGCTCCGAACCCGATGCCGCCGGCGAGGAGGTGGCGGTGCTGCGCGGGCGCCTGCGCGAAGCCCTGGCACTGCTGAAGAAGACCAAGCTGGGCGGCGGCAAGCGCGGCCGCCAATACCTCTACCAGCTTCCCTGGTACCTGATCATCGGCCCGCCGGGTGC
>JAGQRL010000309.1 GCA_020425485.1 Rhodospirillaceae bacterium | reverse complement strand
GGGCGCCGACGGCGCCGACGCTGGCCGCTTCCGTCGGCGTCGCCACCCCGCCGAGGATGGAGCCCAGCACCGCCACGATCAGCAGCAGCGGTGGCATCAGCATCACCAGCGTGCGCTTCAGATCGATGGGGTCGGCCGAGTCGCGCATGGCCGGGGCCGCCTCCGGCCGCAAGGCCGCCAGCACCAGCACGAAGACGATGTAGATCCCCACCAGCATCAGCCCCGGCACCAGGGCGGCGGCGAACACCTGGCCGACGCTGATGGTGTCCACCGAAAACCGGCCCATCTCGTACTGCGCCTGCTGGTAGCCCGACGACATCACGTCGGCCAGGATGATCAGCATGGTCGACGGCGGGATGATCTGGCCCAGCGTGCCGGCGGAAATCACCACGCCGGAGGCCAGCGGCTTGCCGTAGCCGGCGCGCATCATCGTGGGCAGGGCGATCAGCGCCATGGTGACCACGGTGGCGCCGACGATGCCGGTGGAGGCCGCCAGCAGCATGCCGACGATAGTGACGGAAACGCCGAGGCCGCCGCGCAGCCCGCCGAACAGGCGGCCCATATCCTCCAGCAGCTCCTCGGCGATGCGCGAGCGCTCCAGCAGCATCCCCATGGTGACGAACAGCGGGATCGCCAGCAGCACCGGGTTGGTCATGATCGCGAAGACGCGCTGGGAGAGGAAGCGCAGCCCGTCCAGGCCCATCTGGCCGGTGGCCGCTCCCAACAGCGCGAAGCCCACCGCCAGCCCGGCCAGCGTGAACACCACCGGGTAGCCCAGAAGGATCGCCGCGGCCAAGGCCGCGAACATCAGGATATCGAGGTTTTCGGCCAGCAGGCTCATGGCCGGTGGAGCCAGGCTGCGGCGCGCAGGGCCATGGCCAGGCCCTGGATGAAGATCAGGCCGGCGAACACCGGCGGCAGGCTTTTCAGCAGAAACGAAGCGGGGATGCCGCCCACCGAGATCGGCCCTTCGAGGATCGACCACGAGTTGATGGCCGATGGCAGCGTGTACCAGATCAGCGCCAGACAGGTCGGCATCAGCAGAAATACGGTGCCCAGCAGGTCCACCCAGGCCCGCGCGCGCGGCCCCGCTTCGCCATAGAAGATGTCGACCCGTACGTGTCCGTCATGCAGCAGGGTGTAGCCGGCTCCCAGCATGAACAGAAAGGCGTGCAGATAGAGAATGCTCTCCTGCACGAAGATCTCGCTGGTGCCGAAGACGTAGCGCATCACCACCGCGCCGAACTGGATGAGCATGACGCCGAGCACGGCCCAGCGCACGGTCTGGCCCACCACACGGTTGAGGGCATCCAGCCGGTCGGCCCACACGGTGTCGCCGGGCGGCAGCGCGCCGGGGTCGGCTTCGGCAGGAGGGGCGGCCTCGCGGCTCATGGGCGTCTCGCGGCGGCGGATGGAAGCGGCAGGAAGGGCGTACGTGCACGCCGGCCCGGTCCTGGGCCAGCGCGCACGTACAGTTCAGATCAGCTCGGATAGGTGTAGTCCAGCAGCCGGGCGTTCATCACGCCGCCATCGGCATACTGCATGTAGTTCACCATGCTGGTCCGGTAGGCGAGGAAGCTTTCCACGATGCGCGCCACCAGCTCGTCCTCGTTCTCCCGCAGCTCGCTCATCAGCTCGCCGGCGGCGTTGCCGATGGCCAGCTCGATCTCTTCGGGCACCTGGCGAAGCTGCACCCCGTGCTCGGCGATGAGCTGCGGCAGGGCGCGGGCGTGGTTGGTGTTGTATTCCGTCAGCACCTGGTCGTAGAGCGACTGGCAGGCGTAGCGCACGGCCTGCTTCAGGTCGTCCGGCAGCTCGGCATAGACATCGGCGTTGATGGCGCATTCTTCCGCCGAGGAGGGCTCGCCGGCACCCGGCCAGTAGTAGTAGGAGGCCACCTGGTAGAAGCCGAGGGCCGAATCGGTCCACGGGCCGATGAACTCGCCGGCATCCAGCGTGCCCGATTGCAGCGCCTGGAACATGTCGCCGCCGCCCATGGCCTGGACCGCCACGCCGAGGCGGGTCAGCACCTCGGAATTCAGCCCGGTGGTGCGGAAGCGCAGGCCGCGCAAGTCGTCGAGCGAGGTCAGCTCGTTGCGGAACCAGCCGAACATCTGCGGGCCGGAATTGCCGCACAGGAAGGGCTTCAGCCCGAAGCGCGCGTACATCTCATCGTACAGCGCCTGGCCGCCGCCGTGGTTCATCCAGCCAGACTGCTCCGGCGCCGTCAGCCCATAGGGCTGGGAGCCGAACAGCAGGATGCCGATGGAGCGCGAGCCCCAATAGGCGGGCACCGAATGGTAAAGCTCCGCGGTCCCTTCCGACACCGCATCGAACACGCCGTTGCCGGGCACCAGCTCGCCGGCCGCCGCCACTTCCACCTCGATGCGGCCGCCGCTGAGCGCGGTGATGCGCTCCGCCAGCGTGTTGGCCGCCACGCCCGGCCCGGGCAGGTTGCGCGGCCAGCTCGTCACCATGGTCCAGTGCCGGGTGTCCTGGGCGATCGCCGGAGCCGGGAAGCTGGATGCCGCAGCGCCGGCAACGGCCAGCCCGGCGGCACCGCCAGTGGTCAAAAACTTGCGTCGGTTCATCGGGGACCTCCTCGTGAGATGGGCGCCTGGCGAACCGGCGGCGGCCCGGTGGATGGCCCTCGCCGCGGCCCGCCGCCCGGCCAGAGCTGCCGGGTTCGGGGCGGATGGCGCAGCGGTGGGAAGTGCCGCGCATTGGGAGTAGAACGACGGGCGGCCCTCTGCCGCAAGCGCATTCTGCCGCGGCACCTTTTCGCCAGCGGCCGCATCCCCGATTGCCCCCGTTTGGAGACCCCGCAGCCATGGACCCCGTGCTTCTCACCGGCCGCACCCTCGGATTGGACGACGTGGTGGCGGTGGCCCGGGCGGGCCGGCCGGCACGCCTGGCCCCGGAAGCGCGCACGGCGGTGGAGCGGTGCCACGAGCTGCTCGGCCGCATGATCGCCGACGGCACGCCGATCTATGGCGTCACCACCGGGTTCGGCGCGCTCGACGGCGCCGCGGTGCCGCCGGAAGCCAACCGCGCCCAGCAGCACAACCTGCTGCGCAGCCACGCCGCCGGCACCGGCCCCGCCATGGCGGACGATGCGGTGCGCGCCATGCTGCTGCTGCGCGCCAACGTGCTGGCCACGGGGATGACCGGGGTGGCGCCGGAAACGCTGGATGCGCTGCTGGCCATGCTGGCGGCGGACCTGCTGCCGGTGGTGCCGGAGCGCGGCTCGGTCGGCGCCTGCGGCGACCTGGCGCCGCTCGCCCATCTGGCGCTGCCGCTGATCGGCGAAGGCCGCGCCAAGCTGGGCGGCCGCATCCTGCCGGGCGGCGAGGCGCTGGCGGCAGCCGGCATCGAGCGCCCGGCGGTGAAGGGGCGCGACGGCATCGCGCTGATCAACGGCACCGAACAGACCACCGCCATCGGCTGCCTGGCGGTGGCCGATGCGCTGGAGCTGGTGCGCCTGTCGGAAGCCGTGGCGGCCTTGACGCTGGAAGCGGTGGGGGCGGTGGACGACGCGTTCGATGCGCGCACCGCGCTCGCCAAGCCGCATCCGGGCCAGATCGCCACCTCTGCCGCCCTGCGCTACTGGACCGCCGGCAGCGCCACGGTGCGGCCGCCGCGCCCCTCGCGCCTGCGCGATGCGCTCTCCTTGCGCTGCATTCCCCAGGTGCTGGGGGCGGTGCGCGACGGGCTGGCCGAAGCGCTGCGGGTGCTGACCATCGAAATCAACGCCGCCAACGACAACCCGCTGTTCGATCTGGACGACGGCTGGGTGACCTCCAATTCCGGCAACTTCCACGGCCAGGCCGCCGCCCAGGCGCTGGATGGGGTGACCACGGCCATCACCTCGCTGGCGGTGATCGCGGAGCGCCGCTGCGCCCGCCTGGTGGATGCCAACCACAATGGCGGGCTGCCGGCCTTCCTGATCCACCCCAACGCGCGGCCGGGGGAAAACAGCGGCTTCATGATCGCCCAGTACACCGCCGCCGCCCTGGTGGCGGAACTGCGCAGCCAAGCCGTACCCGCCTCCATCCAGTCCGTCCCCACCTGCGCCAACACCGAGGACCATGTGCCCATGGCACCGCTGGCCGCCCGCCGTGCCGCCGAGGCGGTGGACCTGGCGCGCGAAGTGGTGGCGGTGGAAGCCCTGCTGGCGGCCCAGGCGATGGACCTGCGCGGCCTCACCCCGGCCCCGGCGCTCAAGCCGCTGATGGCGGCGATCCGCGATGCCGTGCCGTTGATGGTGACCGACCGGGTGATGGCCGACGACATCGCCGCCGTCACCGCAGCGCTGGCCGCGCCCGGCATGGCGGAGGTGGTCGGCCACACCTGAGGCAGACTTGAGGGCGGGAGGACCGCATGCGGCGCATCTATCTGGCGGGACCGGACGTGTTCCTGCCCGATCCGCAGGCCCAGGCGCAGGCCAAGAAGGCACTGTGCGCACGCTACCGGTTTGCCGGCGTGTTTCCGCTGGATGGCGGGCTCGACCTCTCCGGCCTCAGCCCGTTTCAGGCCGGCCTGGCGATCGCCCGGGCCAACGAGGAGCTGATGCGCAGCGCCGACCTGATGATCGCCAACGCCACGCCGTTTCGCGGCCCCAGCCTGGATGCCGGCACGGCCTATGAGATGGGCTTCATGCGGGCGCTGGGAAAACCCGTGCTGGCCTACGCCAATGTGGTCGGCAGCTACGCAGAGCGGGTGGCAGCGCTCTCCGGCCAACCGCTGGCACGCAGCCCCGCCGGCCATCTGGTCGACGACCGCGGCATGGCGGTGGAGGCGTTCGACATGGCCGACAACCTGATGATTGTCGGCGCCGTCGAAGCCTCCGGGGCCAAGCTGGTGCTGGCCGGCGTGCCGGCAGGTGCCGAACACACCGACCTCACCGCCTTCGAGCGCTGCCTGGAGCAGGTGGCGCAGTTGTTCGCGTGATCCCTACGGCCGGGCCTACCGCTCGTAGAGCGCTGTCAGCGTGGCGTGGTCGAGCGAGGTGGTGTGGGCCATGAAGCCGATCACCGCACTTGAGGCCGTCTCGTCCAGCGGCAGGGCATCCTGCGGCATGGCGTAGACGGTGAAGATGTAGTGGTGCACCCCATGGCCTTCCGGCGGGCAGGCGCCGCCGAAGGCGTTCTGGCTGTAGTCGTTGCGCGCTTCCACCATGCCGTCGGGCAGCGGCACGCCGTCGGTCCCCACGCCGGTGGGCAGGGAGGTGACGTCGGCGGGGATGTTGAAGGCCGCCCAGTGCCAGAAGCCAGAGCCGGTCGGTGCATCGGGGTCATAGGCCATGACGATGTAGCTGTTGGTGCCGGCCGGCGCGCCGGACCACGACAGGGCGGGCGCCAGGTTGGCGCCGGCGCAGCCGAACCCGTCGAACTCCTGGTCCGCACTCATCATTTCGTCTTCGGCGATGTCGGTGGAGGTCAGCGTCATCTGCGCGAAGGCGGCCGTGGAGGCCAGCGACAGTGCGGCACCGGCAAGCAGTGCCGAGATGGGGTGGGCCATGGGTCGATCTCCCTTCCTGTCGGGTTATGGGTTTGGTTGCAGGCTTGGTTATGGGAGGGAGCTTACACCACGCCCGCGGCCCGCTGGGGGCCGATCTCACCCGGCCTTGTGTCCGCGTCCAGCGCGCACAGCAGGCGCGCCATCTCCCGGAACCCGGCGGCCCGCGGCGAGCCCTGGCGCCAGCCGAGCCCGATGGAGCGGCCCGGGGCATCGCCGAACAGCGGCCGCACCACCACGTCGGTGCCGGCGAGAATGCCGGCATCCAGCGCCAGCTTGGGCAGCAGCGTTACCCCCAGCCCGTTGGCCACCATCTGCACCAGGGTGTGCAGGCTGGTGCCTTCGAAGGCCCGGCGGTCGGGGCGCGAGGGCAGCCGGCAGGCGGCCAGCGCATGGTCGCGCAGGCAATGCCCGTCGGACAGCAGCAGCAGCGGGGCATCGGCCAGGCTGGCGGGCTCGATCACCGACAAGGCGGCGATGGGGTGATCGCGCCGGCAGGCCACGAAGAAGGGATCGGGGATGATCTCCACCGTTTCCAGCCCCGTCGCCTCGTAGGGCAGGGCCAGCAGGATCACATCCATCGCCCCGTCGGCCAGCCGGCCCACCAGGCGGTCGGTCACCTCCTCCGTCAGGAACAGCTTGAGGTCCGGCCGTGCTGCGCGCAGCGGCGGCAGGATGCGCGGCAGCAGGAACGGGCTGATGGTGGGGATGACGCCGAGCCGCAGCGGCCCGTTCAGCGGGTCGTGCGCGGCCTGGGCGGCAGCCACCAGGTCATCGACCTGGCCGATGATGGCACGCGCCCGCGCGACGATGTCCTGGCCGATGGGGGTGAGCCCGATGGTGCGCCGGTCACGCTCCAGCACCACCGTGCCCAGCACCTCCTCAAGCTCCCGGATTCCAGCACTTAGCGTCGATTGGGTGACGCTGCACTGATCGGCCGCGCGGCCGAAATGCCCCTGCTCGGCGACCGCGACCAGATACTGCAACTGTCGAACGGAAGGGCGTCGCGCCATCGATTTTTTCGATCAAACTGTCCGGAAATCTGCGTTGGATCCATACGAAATGAGGGGTCATTGTGCGTTGCGTCAAGGTCATCAACAAATGCAAGGGTCCCGCCGCCGCTGATCGATTAATTCTGAGTTTCCACGCCCGATCTTCCCAGATGCAGACCGGCCACAGGCAAACGTTCGCCTGACCTGTTCTTGCTGCCTGAAAGTCGAAACCGGGCCGGCCATTCGGGAAATAGATCGGCGGAGACTGCCGGACCCGCGGGAGAGTAGCGAATGACGGAGAATACCATGAAACGCCCCGGCGGTTCCACCATGACCACCGGTGCACCGGCGGCCAGCGACCGCAACGCGCTGACCGTCGGCCCCGACGGGCCGATCCTGCTGCACGACGTGCATTTCCTGGAGCAGATGGCGCATTTCAACCGGGAAAAGGTGATCGAGCGGCAGCCCCACGCCAAGGGTTCCGGTGCCTTCGGCGAGTTCGAAACCACCGAGGACGTGTCGGCCTACACCAAGGCGGCGGTGTTCCAGCCGGGGTCCAGGACGGAGATGCTGGCGCGCTTTTCCACCGTCGCCGGCGAGATGGGCAGCCCCGACACCTGGCGCGACGTGCGCGGCTTCTCCCTGCGCTTCTACACGTCGGACGGCAACTACGACATGGTGGGCAACAACACCCCGGTGTTCTTCATCCGCGACGCGATGAAGTTCCCCCACTTCATTCGCAGCCAGAAGCGCCTGCCCGACAGCGGCCTGCGCGACAGCCACATGCAGTGGGACTTCTGGACGCTGAACCCGGAATCGGCCCACCAGGTCACCTATCTGATGGGCGACCGCGGCCTGCCCCGCACCTGGCGGAACATGAACGGCTACAGCAGCCACACCTACATGTGGGTGAACGCGGCCGGTGAGAAGTTCTGGGTCAAGTACCACTTCAAGACCAACCAGGGCACGGCGACCTTCACCAACGCCGAAGCGGCCCAGATGGCCGGTGCGGATGCCGATTTCCACCGCCGCGACCTGTTCAGCGCCATCGCCCGCGGCGAGCACCCGAGCTGGACCTTGAAGGTGCAGGTGATGCCCTACGAGGAGGCCAAGACCTACCGGCTGAACCCCTTCGACCTGACCAAGATCTGGCCGCACGAGGACTACCCGCTGATCACGGTCGGCACCATGACGCTCAATCGCAACCCGGAGAACCACTTCGCCCAGATCGAGCAGGCGGCGTTCTCCCCCGGCAATCTGGTGCCGGGCATCGGCCTGTCGCCGGACAAGATGCTGCTGGGCCGGGCCTTTGCCTACAACGATGCCCACCGCAACCGCATCGGCGCCAACTTCCACCAGCTCCCGGTCAACCAGCCCAAGGTGCCGGTGAACACCTACATGATCGACGGCCCCATGGCCTACCACCACACCGGCAGCCAGCCGGTCTATGCGCCCAACAGCGGCGGCCGCCCCTGGGCCGATGAGGTAGGCGAGGTCGACGACGGCTGGGAGATGGACGGTGCCATGGTGCGCCAAGCCTACACCCTGCGCGCCGATGACGACGACTTCAGCCAGGCCGGCGATCTGGTGCGCCGGGTGTTCGACGACGCGGCGCGCGACCGCCTGGTGGAAACGGTGAGCGGGGCGCTGGCCGGCGTGCGCTCGCCGGTGCTGGAGCGGGCCTTCGACTACTGGAAGAGCATCGACGCGGACGTCGGCGCGCGCATCGAAGCAGCGGTGCGTAGCGCCTAGCGCGCCTTCGCGCTGTTGAGTCGGTTCCAGCCCGCTCCCCCACCCGGCC
>JAGQRL010000308.1 GCA_020425485.1 Rhodospirillaceae bacterium | reverse complement strand
GCGGCGATCCGCAGCCTGAATATGACGGGCGAAGCGCCGCTGCTGGCGCTGCTGGAACGTGCGGTACAGCACAGCGTGCCGAAGCCGACCGCGGTGGTGCTGAACTTCCCGGCCAACCCGACGACGGAGGTGGTGGACCTCGACTTCTACGGCCCCATCGTGGAGTTCTGCCGCAAGCACGAGATCTACATCCTGTCGGACATCGCCTACGCGGAGATCTATTTCGACGGCAAGCCGCCGCCCTCCATCCTGCAGGTGCCGGGGGCAAAGGAGATCGCGGTGGAGTTCTACTCGCTGTCGAAAACCTACTCTATGCCGGGCTGGCGCATCGGCTTTGCTGCCGGCAATCGCCGCCTGTGCGCGGCGCTGGCGCGGGTGAAGTCGTATCTCGACTACGGCGCCTTCACGCCAATCCAGGTCGCGGCGGCCACGGCACTCAACGGCCCGCAGGACTGCGTGGAGGAGATCCGCACGCTCTATCGCGAGCGCCGCGACGTGCTGGTGGAGGGCCTGAACGCCGCCGGCTGGCAGGTGCCGAGCCCGCCCGCCACCATGTTCGCCTGGGCGCCGCTGCCGCCGGGCTACGAGCAGATGGGCTCGCTGGAGTTCGCCAAGGTGCTGCTGGACAAGGCCGGCGTGGCGGTGTCGCCCGGCGTCGGCTTCGGCGAACACGGCGAAGGCTTCGTGCGCTTCGGCCTGGTGGAAAACAAGCACCGCATCCGCCAGGCCACCCGCAACATCAAGGCCATGCTGGCCGGCGACCGGCCGAAGGCCACCACCGGGCAGACCGAGCAGACCCGTTCCGCCAAACCGCAGATCCGGGCCGTCTCGTGACGCCCGCCATCCGCATTGGCGTTGCCGGCCTGGGCACGGTCGGCATCGGCGTGCTGCGCCTGCTGAGCCAGCACGCCGACCTGCTGGCGCGGCGCTGCGGTCGCCGCCTGGTGGTGGATGCGGTGTCGGCGCGCGACCGCAGCCGCGACCGCGGCGTCGACCTCAGCTCGGTGCGCTGGTTTGACGATGCCGCCGCCCTGGCGGAAGACCCGCGGCTGGACGTGGTGCTGGAACTGATCGGCGGGGCGGAAGGCACCGGCCGCAAGGTGGTGGAACGCGCGCTCGCCTGCGGCAAGCCGGTGGTGACCGCCAACAAGGCGCTGCTCGCCGTGCACGGCGGCGATCTGGTGCCGGCGGCCGAACGCCAGGGCGTGGCGCTGGCCTTCGAAGGGGCCGTGGCCGGCGGCCTGCCCATCGTGAAGACGCTGCGCGAAGGGCTGGTGGCCAACAGCCTGGATTCCGTCGTCGGCATCCTCAACGGCACCTGCAACTACATCCTCACCCAGATGCGCGAGTCGGGCCGCGACTTCGCCGAGGTGCTGGCCGAAGCCCAGGCGCTGGGCTACGCGGAAGCCGATCCCAGCTTCGATGTGGACGGCATCGATGCGGCCCACAAGCTGGCGATCCTGGCCGCCCTTGCCTTCAACGGCCGGGTCGATTTCGCCGGCGTGATGGTGGAGGGGATCCGCGAGATTTCGGCGCTGGACATCAATTTCGCCGAGATTCTGGGCTACCGCATCAAGCTGCTGGGCATTGCCCGCCGCGGGGCCGACGGCCGTGTGGCGCTGCGCGTGCACCCCGCCATGATCGCACCGTCGAAGCCCATCGCCTCGGTGGAAGGCGTGCTCAACGCCGTGGTCGCCCATGGCAGCCCGGTGGGCAGCGTGATGTCGGTCGGTCCCGGTGCCGGCGCCGGCCCCACCGCCTCGGCCGTGGTTGCCGACCTGGTGGATGTGGTGCGCGGCCACAAGGCGCCCGGCTTCGGCGCTCCGGCGGACGGCATGGCGCCGCTGGCCGTCGCCCCGCCGGATGCGCGGGTGGGCGCCTATTACCTGCGCCTCATGGTGGTCGACCGGCCGGGTGTGATCGCCGACATCGCCGCGGCCATGCGCGACCACACCATCTCCGTGGAAAGCTTAGTACAGCGCGGCCGGGCACCGGGCGAAGCGGTGCCGGTGGTGATCGTCACCCACGATACGCTGGAGCGCCAGATGCTGGGGGCGGTGGCCCGCATCGCCGAACTGGACGCCGTGCTGGAACCGCCGCGGCTGATCCGCATCGAGAAGATGGACGACTGATGGACGGCGCGGCCGCGGCAACCGGCCGAAGCCTGTTTGACGGGCGCCGCTCCGCTCTCGGCCAGGTGTGGCGGTTGCGCCCGGCCGACGACGCCGCGGCTGAGGAGATCCGTCGCCGCCACGGCCTGCCCGATCTGGTGGCCCGGGTGCTGGCCGCCCGCGGCGTCGCCAGCGCGGCGGTGCCGGCCCACCTCAACCCCACCCTGCGCAGCGCCCTGCCCGACCCCGCCTGCCTGACCGACATGGAGAAGGCCGCCGCCCGTGCTGCCGCCGCCATCGCCGCGGGCGACACGGTGGCGGTGTTCGCCGACTACGATGTGGACGGGGCCACCTCCGCCGCCCAGGTGCTGCGCTACTTCCGCGCGGTGGGGGCCGCCGAACCCGCACTCTACGTGCCGGACCGCTCCTCGGAAGGCTACGGCCCCAATGTGCCGGCCATCGAAAAGCTGGCGGCCCAAGGCACCCGGCTGCTGGTGCTGGTGGACTGCGGCACCACCGCCTTGGAGCCGTTGCAGGCGGCCCAGGCGCTGGGGATCGACTGCCTGGTGCTGGACCACCACGCCACCGCCGGCGCCCCTGCCCCGGCGCTCGCCGTGGTCAACCCCAATCGGCCGGACGATGCCAGCGGGCTTGGCTACCTGGCCGCCTGCGGGGTGGTGTTCCTGTTCCTGGTGGCGCTCAACCGGGCGCTCCGCTCCGCCGGGCGGTTTGCCGAGCGGCCGGAACCGGATCTGCTCAGCCTGCTCGACCTGGTGGCGCTGGGCAGCGTGTGCGACGTGGTGCCGCTGATCGGCCTCAACCGTGCCTTGGTGCGCCAGGGCCTTGCGGTGGCGCGCGCCGGTGCCAACCCCGGCATCGCAGCCCTCGCCGCAGCGGCCGGGCTGAAACGGCCGCTGGATGTGAGCGCCTGCGGCTTTGCCATCGGCCCGCGCATCAATGCCGGCGGCCGCCTCGGCCAGTCCGACATGGGGGCCCGTTTGCTGGCCGGTGACGATGCGGCGGAAGCGGCCCGCCTGGCCGGCGTGCTCTCCGCCCACAACGAGAACCGCAAGACGCTGGAGGCCGACACGTTGGCGGCAGCGCGCATGCAGGCCGAAGCCCAGGCGGCGGACGGCCACGGCGTGGTGCTGGCGGCGGGCGATGGCTGGCACCCCGGCGTCGTCGGGCTGGTGGCCGGGCGCCTGCGCGAACGCTTGCACATGCCCGCCTGTGCCGTGGCCATGGACGGCGACCTCGGCAAAGGCTCCGGCCGTTCGGTACCGGGCTTCGACCTCGGCCGCGCCATCATCGCCGCCCATGCAGCAGGGCTGCTGGAGGCCGGCGGCGGCCACCCCATGGCGGCGGGGTTCACGGTGCGGCGCGACCGGCTGGCCGCCCTGCACCGCTTCCTCGACGACGCCGTGGCGGCGGGCGATCCCCATGTGCCCGAACTCGATGCCGATGCGGTGATGTCCGCCGCTGGCGCCACGCCGGACACCGAAGCGGCCCTGGCGGCACTGGGTCCCTTCGGGGTTGGCAACCCCGAACCGCGGCTGGTGGTGCCGGGCCTGCGCGTCGCCTATGCGCGGCCGGTGGGCATCGGCCACCTTGCCTGCCGGCTGCGCGGGCTGGACGGTGCGGTGCTGGACGCCATCGCCTTCCGCGTCGCCGACACGCCGCTGGCAGAACTGCTCGACAGCCGCGACGGTGTGCCGCTGGCGGTGGCCGGCAGCCTGATGCGCGACGAGTGGCAGGGCCGCACCCAGATCAAGCTGAGGATCGACGACGCCATGGCCGAGGCCGGCGGCGACGCATAGCAGGCCGCTATCGCCGCCCGCATGCCGGCCGGGACCGCGGCAGTGCTTGATTTCCGGGGGCGAGGCCGCTAGCAAGAGGTCCCGGCGCCGACCCCTTCGTCTAGAGGCCTAGG
>JAGQRL010000307.1:1183-9481 GCA_020425485.1 Rhodospirillaceae bacterium | reverse complement strand
GCCGACCGACGAGGCGTTCGCCGCCCTGCCGGCTGGCACGCTGGAAGAGCTGATGCTCCCGGAAAACCGCTACGAGCTGGCGGACATCCTGAAGTACCACATCCTGCCGCGTGCCCTGACCTCCGAGGACATGATCGGCAGCGTCCAGGACTACCTGACCTTCGAGGGCAGCTTCCTGGAAGTGAACTATCAGCCGAACGCCGGCCTGTTCGTCGGCAACGAAAACGCGCTGGTGACCCCGGACGTCGCCGCCGATAACGGCGTCATCCACATCATCGACGCGGTGCTGCTCCCGTAATCACGGGACCGGATCGTCAAGATCACGGCAGGCCCGCCATCCGGCGGGCCTGTCGCCGTTTTGGGCCCCGGTTTTTCTGCCGGCCCACCGCCCGACGCCCGCCTTGCCCGTGACGCAAGACTGGGCCACGCTCCCGGCAAGCTGCGGGAGCCCAGAACATGTGCGCTGGCGGGCCGGCCAAACGGACGCAAGGGGAAGCGGGCAGGGCCCGCCGGCCTCGCCGTTCGTCGGCATGCCCCGATCGGTAGGCGGCCATGCGGTGGTGGCACTGGCCGGCCCTGGGCGTGGGCGTGCTTGCCGGCGGCGGTGCTGCCGCGTGGCTGATCGTCGGCCCCAACCTGGTGCGGCCGGCGGTGCTGGCAGCCCTGGAGTCCGCGGGTCTGCAAGTGGACCGTGCGGAGGTGGCGGAGATCGGCTTCGGGTCTGCCCGGTTCACCGATGTCTCCCTCAGCAACGGTGCGTTGCAGGCCGACACGGTCAGCGTGACCTTCGATGCCATGGCCCTGGTGCAAGACGGCCGGGTGCAGACCCTCACCGTCGTCGGCGCCCGCGGCGCCATGGCGCTCGACGCCGCGGGCGAGCTGACCATCGACGGGCTCGATCTGGGTGAGGACGATGGGTCGACCGGCGGCGGGCTCGGCCTGCCGTTCGACCGGCTGGATCTCACCGGCGCCAATGTCACCTTCACCACCCCGTGGGTTTCGGCGGAACTGGTGGGCGATGTGCAGATCGCCGCGATCGCCGGCACGCTGGACACCGCGATCACCGGCACCGCTGAGGCGCAGACCGCCTGGGGCACCTTCGACGTCGACTGCGACCTGAAGATCGACGCCGACAACATCCTGTCCGGCGGGTTCCTGGCAGAGGGCGAGCACGTTCAACTGGCCGATGGCGTGTCGGCCGACGGGGTCGACGCCTGGGTGGAGATCCTCTCGGACATCGATGGCGACATGGTGGGCCAGGTGACCGCCCGTTCCGCCACGCTGGACGACTGGTGGGCCACCGATCTCTCCCTCACCGCCGAAGTGGCGGATTGGCAGCCGCAATGGCTGTCGCTGCGCACGGACGCCGAGCCCGGCGCCCTGGAGATCGCGCTGGAGGTGGTGCCCGATCCGGCGGGGGCGGCGGCGGGCACGGCCTGGCAGGTGTCCGCCGATCTGGCGACGGAGCGGCTGGAGGTGCTGGCCGACCTGTTCGGCGTCCCCCTGCTGGAAACCGGACGCGGCGCCGTGCAGGCCGACCTTGCCGTCACGCTGCCGGCGCCGTTGGACGGCCTCGACCTCGCCCAGCTCGATCCCCTGGCCGTGCCGCTGTCCGGCACCGTGACCCTGGGTGTCGCCGATGTGGATCTCCTCAGCGGCGGCCGCGTCGACGGCGCCTCGCTGGCCGGCACCGTGGAGTGGGCGGACAATCGCTTGGTGGTCACCGGCACCCAGCCCTGGAGCATCCACGGGTCGCCGGCGGACTGGGGGCCGCTGGCCGCCACTCTGGCGCCCACGGCCGATGGCCCGCCCCACCGGATCACCCTGCAACTGGACGGGGACGGCGCGCTGGATGCCGTCGGCCTGCTGTCGATCGAAGGCACCAACGGGGCCGGCGAGGGCTACGTTCAGGTGTCGCTCACCGACCTCTTCGGGGGGTCGATCTTCGTCGATCTGCCGGAAGCCCGGCTGGATGCCCTCTATTTCACCCTGGGCGATGTCGCCGTGTCGCTGGATGGCCCGCTCACCGTGGCGGCGGGCGGCACGCCGCAGGCGGGCGAACTCAGCCTCAGCGGGCCGGTGCGCGTCAGCCCGCTCACCGTCGCCGAGCTGGAAACGCTGACCGCCGATATCGATGTGGACCTGAGGTTGCAGGACGGCACCCTGGTGGCGCTGCTGCGGGAGTGCCGCAGCGTCGTGGCGGAGCTGGGGGAAGGAATCGGCGTCACCGTGGATGGGCCGATCGAGACCTGTGCGGTGCCCTCCGACCAGCCCGTCTTCCGCCTGGAGCCGGATGGTACCTGGGCGGTGGAGGCCGCCATGACCCCGCTGCAGGTGGCCGGCGACCTCGACGGCGAGCGCTTCCAACTGGCCGCCACCGGGGGACCGGTGGTGGTGACGGCGGCGCCGGACGACGTACAGGTAACGGGCGAGGGGCTGGACCTGGTGCTGCCGGGCCTGGATGTGGCGCTGTCCGGCGCCCGGGTGGAGGTGGCACACGGGGACCCCGGCAGCGGCGTAACGGTGGGGCTGGGCGGCGGCATCCTCCGGTTCCTCGACTATCCGGCTCCGGTGGTGCCGCTGTGGGTGGCGGGGTCCGCGCATCTGGCATCGGATGGCGCGATCACCGCCCAGGTGAACGGTGCCGCCGCCAACGGCGCCTTGCGCGTGTCCGCCGCCGCCACCGGAACGGGAGAGCGCGGGCGCGTCGATGTTCGGGTGGCGCCCATCCGCTTTTCCGCCGACGGGCTGCAACCGGGGGACCTGTTTCCCATCGCCCCGGTCGACCTGCTGCTGGCGCTGGACGGCCAGGTGTCCGGGGCGGTCGTCACCGGGTGGGGGCCGGGAGCCGGGGAGTGGGGCCAGGTGGTGGTGGACAACCTGTCGGTCGCCGTGCCGGAGCTGACGGCCTTCGGGCTCAACGGCCAGCTTGCCGTGGCCGCCTTCGATCCGCTCACCTTGCCGCCGGGCCAGGTGCTGACGGCGGAGCTGGTGGACACCGCCATCCAGATGCAGGACGCCCAGCTCGTCTTCGGCGTCCACGGCGGCAACACGCTGTCGGTGGAAGACCTGCAGTGCACCTGGGCCGGCGGGGTTCTGCGCGCCGAACCCTTCGAAACCGCCCTCAACGACGACGAGCGGGTGATCGCGCTCAGCGCCACCGGGGTGTCCCTGGGGCAGGTGATGGCGCTGTTCGGCGACCCGGATGTGGAGGCCGAAGGAGACCTGGCGGGGCGCGTGCCCTTGCGCCTCAGCGATGACACGATCGCTATCCAGGGTGGGCTCCTGGCCGCAACGCGGCCCGGCGTGATCCGCTATCGGCCGGCCGAACCGCCGCTGCCGGCGGACGAACAAGGAGTGGACTTGCTGCTCGAGGCGTTGGAGGATTTTCACTACGACGGCTTGTCGCTGTCGCTGGATGGCCAGACCGGCCAGGATCTGACGTTGGCGTTGCACCTGCGGGGCAACAACCCGGAGCTTTACGACGGCTATCCCATTGCCGTGAACCTGAGCGTAACCGGGGCACTGGACCGCCTGCTGGAGCAGGGCCTGTTCAGCGCCAACCTGGCTGACGACCTGGGCATGCGATTCGAGCAACCGGACCGCGATCCGCGGGCGGATCTGTTGGATGCGTTGAGGAGGGGGAGGTGACGCAGGCTTTGGAGGAGAGGAGACGAAGGACGGGCGGGGCGGCTGCCGCGCTGGCCGTCGCGCTGCTGGCGGGCGCGTGTTCGCCCACGGTGCGCGTGGAAGCTCCGGACGAACCGATCGAAATCAACGTGAACGTGCGCATCGAGCAGGATGTCCGCATCCGCATCGACCGCGAATTGGAAGAGGTTATCGGGGACAATGAAGACATCTTCGGGATCCCGGCCGCACCCATTCCCTGACGGCCCGGCCATCGCGCGGCGCCCGGTGCTGACCGGACTGGCAGCACTGCTCGCCCTGTCCGCCGGCGCTGCGCTGCTGCCCACCCCGGCGGCGGCCCAGACGCTGGAGAGCGCCCGCGCGCAAGGCTGGATCGGCGAACGCCGCGACGGCTATCTCGGTGTCGTGCAGAACGCGCCGGGGGTGGATGCGCTGGTGCAGTCCATCAACGCCCAGCGGCGCAGCCACTACGAGTCTATCGCCGCAGCCAACAACGTGCCGCTGGCGGCCGTGGAAGCGCAGGCGGCGGAAACCATCATCAACCGCCTGCCCAGCGGCGCCATCTACCAGGCGGCCAACGGCCAATGGGCGCGCCGCTGAGGCTGTGGCCCGGCGGCCGCCCGGCCGCTCAGACGCCGAAATAGATCGGTGCTAGCAGCGAGAAGGTCAGCCACATCAGCGCCACCAGCGGCAGGCCGCCGCGGATGAAGTCGGCAAACCGATAGTGGCCGGGGCCCATCACCAGCAAGTTGGTCTGGTAGCCGATGGGGGTGGCAAACGAGCAGTTGGCGGCCAGCAGCACCGTGATCGCCATGATCAGCGGATCGATCCCCAGATCGGTCGCCATGTTGACGCCGATGGGGGTGAACAGCACCGCACAGGCGTTGTTGCTGATCAGGTTGGTGGTCAGCGCCACCAGGCCGAACATCATCACCATGCCCCAAACGGGGTCCGGCCTGCCCATCAGGCCGACCAGGCCGTGCGCCACCGCCCCGGCGGCCCCGGTTTCCTCCATCGCCGCACCCAGGGCCAGGGTCGCCCCCACCAGCAGCACCACCGTGCGGTCGAGCGCGCGGATCGCCTGGCGCAGGTTCAGGCAGCCCACCGCCAGCATCACCACCGCCCCCAGGATCGCCGCCACGGAGATGGGCAGCAGTTCGGTTGAGGCGACGGCGATGGTGAGCATGAAGATGGCGATGGCGTGGGGCGCGCGCTGAAGCTGCGGCAGGTCGCGGGTCGACCAGGTCATCAGCACCAGATCGGAGTTCTGGCTGAAGGCGTTGACGGCGGCGCGGCGCCCGGCGATCAGCAGCACGTCGCCCGCTTCCAGGCGGATATCGCCGATGCGCCGCCGCGCCATGCGGCCGCGCCGCTGGATGCCCAGCACCAGGCAGCCGAAGCGTCGGCGGAAGCCCACCATGTCGATGGTCTGGTCGATCATCCGGCTGGCCGGGGCGATCATCACTTCGGCGACCACGCGTTCCGTCACCTTGTCGGGATCGCCGTGGCCCTGCTCCATGGGATCGCGGTCGGGCGTCAGGATGAAGCCGCTGTTGCGCCGCAGCGCCTCGGTCAGCGCCGGGCGGGTGGCGGCGACGATCAGCACGTCGCCGGCGGCCAGCGACACATCATCGAAGGGCGGCAGGATCGACAGCTCGCCGCGCTGGATCATGCGCACCGTCACGTCCGGCAATTCGCGGAAGATGCCGGCCAGGCTGCGCGCGCCGATCAGCTTGCCGCTGCTCTGCACGTCGATCTCCGCCATGAACTGCTTGCCTTCGGACACCAGCGTGCCGGCCATGCCGGTGCGGTGGGGCAGCAGCTTGGGCAGCAGGAACACGACATAGACCGCCCCCACCGCCGCCATGGCAGCGCCCAGCAGGGTGAATTCGAAGATGCCGAGCGCCGGCAGGTCGAGATCGCGCAGCGAGCTGCTGACCAGCATGTTGGTGCTGGAGCCCACCACCGTGGTCATGCCGCCGAGGATGGCGGCAAAGCTCAGCGGCATCATCAGACTGCTGGTCGACCAGCGCAGGTGCAGCGCCAGCGTCTGCATGATGGGGATGAACATCACCACCACGGGCGTGTTGTTGAGGAAGGCGCTGATCACCAGCACGCCGGAAAAGCCCATGGCAACGCTGAGGCTGGGGCGGCGTTTGGAGAGCCCGCCATAGATCCGCGCGAGGCCGGACAGCGCACCCGTCTGCACCATCGCCTGGCCCATCACCAGCAGGGCCAGCACCGCCAGCAGCAGCGGGTTGGCAAAGCCGCTGAGCAGGCGCTCGGGGTCGAGCAGGACCGCACCGTCCGGGCCTTCCAGCGGGGCGATCTGGAACCACAGCAGCAGCGCCACCAGCAACAGCAGCGACGTCAGCTCCAGGCTCAGGCGTTCCCACACGAACGACACGATCGCCAAGACCAGGAGCGTCAGCACAACGGCCTGATGGAATTCGATCGGTACGGTCACGCCAGATCACCAGTTGCGGGAAGGGGGGACAGGGTCTGCCGTGGTGCGGATCCGGCCCGCAGACTACGGGTCGGCCGCCGGCCTGGGACTAACGGCGGGCTGGCCAAGATTGCGCAGGCCGACCTGGAAAATCACCGAATTGCCGCCATTCCGATCCCGATCCTCGGTGAAATCCCGCTGGTAGTCGATGCGGAAGATGAAGCACTCGTCCGCATATTGGGCGCCCAAGCCGATCGAGCGGTTGGCCTGTTCGTCCAGATCGCGCCGCCAGTTGGCGTTCACCCGCCAGTTGTCTGTGAGCGCAGTGGACCCGGCCAGCGTCAGTTCCGCCTGGTCATCGGTGAGCCCGAGGCCCGCCGTCTGGTCGATGAAGAAGTAGCTGGCCGACAGCGCCACGCCATAGACCTCGCCACTGGCTGCGATTTCGTGGCGCAGGCTGGCGAAGTCGCGGGGATCGATCTGGAAGCGGTAGCTGAAGTTCAGCTCCGGTATGGGCGCCAGGTTGATGCGCCCCACCAGGTCGGAAATGCGGTGCACGTCGTCGCTGCCATCGGGGAAGTCGGAACTGCCGGCCACCCGCAGACTTTGGCCGAGGAACACATCGGCACCGCCGCCGTCGTCCAGCAGCAGGGTGTTGCGCACGCCATAGGCCACCCTCACGCCATCCTCCACCCGGTCCAGGCCGGTGAAACGGTCGGCGGTGAACAGGTTGATGTCGTTGAACTGGGCATCGAGGCTGTCGTTGTTGGGGATCACCGTATTGTTGTCGATCTGGGCGGCGGCGAACACGCCGACCAGGGGTTCCACGATATGGCGATAGCCATCTCCCTGGCGAACCCACGGGTAGCTGAGCGTCCAGGCGGCATGCGGCACGGTGCGCGTGGCGAATTCCAGGTCCCCGTCATCCGGCAGGTCGGGGTCGATCACGCCGTCGCCGAGGTAGAGATCCTGGCGGAAGCCGGCTTCCAGGTCCGACACCAGGCCGATCGGCAGGATGTCGCGGCGCGACCAGCTTGCCTCGGCGGACATGCGGGACACCTCCACATCGTCGCGCCGCAGGTGGAGGAAGCTGCCGTCGGCCGCCCAGGTGCCGCCGAGCAGACCGCCCGGCGTGCCGACATGGCTGTAGGACAGCACGGGGGCCACCAGCGGCTGCTGGATGGCGTCGTCGCGCAGGTCGCGATAGCTGATCACCTCCGCCCGCGCGTAGGACAGATCGAAGAACCCCTCCGTCAGCCCCGACGTGCGCAGGATGTCGGCATCGGTGATGTCGAAGGTGTCGAGATAGGTGTCGTCGGAGGTCAGTGCGATGGCGGCGGAGGCCCGCCAGTTGTCGTCGATGGCGAAGATGCCGTTGGCGAACAGGTGGCCGCGCAGGCGCTGCTCTTCCCGTTCGGTCGGCTCGCCGGCATCCACCAGGCGGTCGGAATAGTTGGCGCTGGCGTCCACCTCGATCTGGCCGAAGGCGTAACGGTCGCGGTAGAGCCCGCGCAGCAGCGGCCCGGCATCGGTCGACAGCCCGCCGGTCACGGTCAGGTCGCGGCTGGGGCTGATGGCGATGTAGTAGGGCACGTTGACGAAGGTGCCCAGGTTGCCATTGCGGCCCACGCTGGGCGTCAGCAGGCCGGAGCGCTGTGCCACCGACGGGTCGGGATGGCGCAGATAGGGCGTGTAGAGAACCGGGATGCCGAAGAAATCGAGGAAGGCATCGCGGTAGATGATGTCCTGGGACTCCTCATCGCGGATCACCCGAACGGCGCGGAGCTGCCACAGGGGCGGCCGCATCGGGTCGTCCTCGCACAGCCGGCAGGGCGAATAGACCGCCCGTTCCACCTCCGTCACCCGGTCTTCCCGGCGCACCCCGGTGGTGGCGGCGATGCGCGAGTTGTCCGACAGCAGGATGCCGATGGAGTTGATGAAGCCTTCGGCCAGGTCGCTCTGCAGCTCGGCGAAATCGGAAAACACCATGCCGCCGTCCGGGTCCACCAGCACCACGTGGCCGGATGCGGTCACCACATCGGTGCGCGTGTTGTAGACCACCTCGTCGGCGCGCAGCACGCGTTCGCCCTGGGAGATCTCCACCGATCCGCGCGCCACCACCAGGCCCAGGGGCTCGTCGAACAGCACCTCGTCGGCGGTGATCAGGGCGGGCTCGCTGCGGTCGACCTCCATGTCCTGGGCCT
>JAGQRL010000307.1:0-1119 GCA_020425485.1 Rhodospirillaceae bacterium | reverse complement strand
TCGCCGGCCTTGTACCGGCGCCGCGGGTTTGGGATCTGGCATCGGATGGCGGCACACGGATCTGGACAATTCGACCGGAGGTGCGGGGGAATTGCGCGACTATAGGCCCCGGTTTCCTTAAACACCAAGGCCTTGCCGACACGCCGCCCGGCCAAACCCGCAGCCGCGAAGCGCTGCGGAGCCCGGATCGAAGCCGCCTATCGCTTCGGCTTGGGCGGCCTGAGGAACGCCGGAACATGGTCGCCGAGGCCGACGACCGGCGGATCTTCGCGCTCTTGGCGCGGGGCCGGGCGCGCGCGCCTGGGCTTGGCCTCCGCTTCCGGCGGCTTGGGCGGGGGCTCCCGCCGCGGCGGCGGTGCGGGTCTTGCCGGCGGTTTTGGAGCAGCCTTGCGGGCCGGCTGGGAGGAGCGCCGGCCGTGCCGCGGCCCGCCGCGGGGCTCTTCGGCCTCCTCCGAGTCGGCGTCGGTGCGGTCGCCGAGGTCCACCGCCAGCGGCTCGATCGGCCGGCCGATCAGCTTTTCCACCGCGCTGAGGGACTTGGCTTCCTCCGGCGTGGCCAGGGTGATCGATTTGCCGGCCCGCCCGGCGCGCCCGGTGCGGCCGATGCGGTGCACATAGTCTTCGGCGTGGTGGGGCACGTCGAAATTGAACACGTGGCTGAGCTGGTCGATGTCGATGCCGCGGGCGGCCACGTCACTGCACACCAGAACCACCGGGTCGCCCCGCTTGAAGCCTTCCAGCGTTTCCTGGCGGGCCGACTGCACCATGTCGCCATGCAGCTGCCCGGCGGAAAAGCCATGGCGCTGCAGCGAGCGGCAGACGATGCCGACATCGCGCTTGCGGTTGCAGAACACCAGCGCGTTGCGCGGCTGTTCGGAGCGCAGCAGGGCGCGCAGGGCCGCCCGCTTGTCGCGCATCGCCACCCGTACCAGCCGCTGGTCCACCGTTTCCGCCGTGGTGGCCGGGCGGCTGACGGCGATTTCCTTGGGGTTGGACAGGAAGCGCGCGGCCAGCCGGCGGATTTCCGGCGGCATGGTGGCGGAGAACAGCAGCGTCTGCCTGAGCGGCGGCAGCAGCCCGATGATGCGCTCGATGTCGGGGATGAAGCCCATGTCGAGC
>JAGQRL010000306.1 GCA_020425485.1 Rhodospirillaceae bacterium | reverse complement strand
CAACCCAACGCCCTTCACCTCATCACACCAACACCCGGTTCTTCGAGGTGTCCTGTCGCGGCGCGCGGCGCGGGTGCTGAACCGCAGTGCGGCCGAAGTCCTGAAGAAGAAGGAACTGAAACATCATGCGCAGTGTCTTGTTGCTTGTCATACTATCCCTTGCAGCTGGGTGCGCAAGGGACGTCGCAGAACTCCAGGGCACGCGTTTGCCTGAAATGCCCGACACTATTGAAGGTCAATGGTGCGGGAACTGGTCCAACGGCGTACCCTATCTCGTCAATATCCATCGTGTTGGTGACGGCGTTTACTCCGTTACCTATCGGTGGAGCGGTGCACCGTTTCCACCCCACTCTGGGGTGCAGACGTTCCCAGCCGTTCACTCGGATGGGACGAGCTTCAGCGTAACCGGCGAACACGCGCATGCAACCGCGGAACTCACTGGGAGTGGGTTGCATGCTCGTCAGACGTCGGTACCCGGCTGGGGGAGAACGGTCACGGTGCGCACGACTGCCTGGCCTTGTACGACTGCTGCTGAGGTGGGCAGTGCAAGCAGCTTTTAGGCCACCCCTCTACAAGATGGGTCCCGGTGCCTTGTGAGGCACCGTGCAGCCGAAGTCCTGAAGAAGAAGGAACTGTCTTCGGGTATCAGAGGTCGGCAACTGGAATTGCCAGTCTGCCCAGCATTGCAGGACAGCGGGCAGCCATTCGGACACCTCGAAGAACCTACCGTCGAACGCCGGTTCATGATTGCCTGAGTTGAGACGCTGGAGGGCGGCGGCATGGCGGGTCAGCTTGGTTTTTTCGATCTGGAGGATCGGTACGCGCAGTTGAGCAAGGCGGGCGATCCCCTGGAGAAGCTGGCGGCCGTGGTCGATTTCGAGCCGTTCCGGTATCGGCTGGTCAAGGCGCTGAAACGGTCTGACGGGGCAAAGGGTGGGCGCCCTCCGTTCGATCCGGTGCTGATGTTCAAGATTTTGATCCTCCAAGCGCTCTACGGCCTGTCCGACGCGCAGGCGGAGTTCCAGATCCGGGATCGGTTGTCCTTCATGCGGTTCCTCGGCCTGGGACCGGGTGATCTTGTGCCCGACGCCACGACGATCTGGCTGTTCCGCGAACAGCTCACCAAGGCGGCAGCCGTCGAGAAGCTGTTCGCCCGGTTCGACACGCTGTTGGCGGACAAGGGGTATCTCGCCATGTCCGGCCAGATCCTGGACGCCAGCGTGATCCCGGCCCCGCGCCAGAAGCTCGACGACGGCGAGAAACGCGCGATCAAGGAGGGCAAGACGGCCGCCGAGATTTGGCCGGACGAGCCGGCCAAGGCCGCCCAGAAGGATGTCGACGCCCGCTGGACGCTGAAGCGCGTCAAGGCTCGCCCGGACGCCGACACCCGCAAGCCCGGCCCGGAAATCGCCATCCCGGTCTTCGGCTACAAGAGCCACATCGGCATCGACCGGCGCCATGGGCTGATCCGGACCTGGCTGGTCACCGACGCCGCCGCCCACGACGGCGCCCGGCTTCGCGAGGGCCTGATCGACACGGAAAATACCGGCTCGGAGGTTTGGGCCGACACGGCCTATCGGAGCCAGGCCAACGAGGCCTATCTTGCGAGCATCGGCAAGCGGAGCCGCATCCACCGACGCAAGCCGCCGGGCAAGCCAATGGCCCGGACGACAGCCAGGGCCAACGCCACCAAATCCAAGGTCCGCCGCGTCGTTGAGCACCCCTTCGCCCACCAGAAGGCCATCATGGGCTTGGTCATCCGGACCATCGGAAAGGCCCGCGTCAAGACCAAGGTCGGCCTCGCCAATCTCGCCTTCAACATGCGCCGATTGGTCTGGCTCGAAGGGAGACCCGCGCCCGGATGATGGGAAAACGGACCGTTGAACGCCATCTGACCGATCAGCCCGTCACCGGATCAAGCTCAGATCCGATCTTCCAACCCAACGCCCTTCACCTCATCA
>JAGQRL010000034.1 GCA_020425485.1 Rhodospirillaceae bacterium | reverse complement strand
TCCACGCTGGGGGCGATGGCGTGCGGCAGGGAGATGCGCATGCCGCGATGGGCCACCTGGGGATCGTCGAACACCTGGCGCAGGTCGTTCACCGGCCCGCAGGGCACGCCAAGCGGCTCCAGCCCGCCCAGCCAGTCGGCCTTGGTGCGCGTACGCGTGACCATGGCGATCAGCGGCATCAGCTTGTCCCGGTTGGCCACACGGGCGGCGTTGGTGGCGTAGTCCGCATCGTTGGCCAGATGGATCAGCCCGGCCAGCTCGCAGAACTTGCGGAACTGGCTGTCGTTACCGACGGCCAGGATGAAATATCCATCGGATGCCGGAACCACCTGATAGGGCACAATATTCGGGTGCGCATTGCCGAACCGCGGCGGTGGCTCCCCGGCCGTCAGGTGGTAGAGCCCGGCATTGATCAGCCAGGACACCTGGCAGTCCAGCAGGGCGAGGTCGATGTACTGCCCCTGCCCGGTGGCGTCGCGATGGCGCAGGGCCGCCAGGATGGCGGTGCACGCGTACATGCCGGTCATCACGTCGGCAATGCCCACCGCCACCTTCATCGGCTCGCCGTCGGGCTCCCCGGTGATGCTCATGATGCCGCCCATGCCCTGGATCATGAAATCGTACCCGGCGCGGGGGGCGTACGGTCCATCCTGGCCAAAACCGGTGATGGAACAATAGACTAGGCTGGGAAGCTCAGCCTTCAGGTCGTCATAGGCCAGGCCGTACCGCTTCAGCCCGCCGACCTTGAAGTTTTCGATCAGCACATCGCATTCGGCGGCCAGTTGGCGGATCAGCGCCTGACCCTCTGGCTTAGCGATATCAATGGCTACGGAGCGTTTGTTGCGGTTGGCGCACAAGTAATAGGCGCTTTCCGTGGTGTCCGCCCCGTCGCCATCCTTGACGAAGGGCGGCCCCCATTTGCGGGTGTCGTCGCCCTCGCCCGGCCGTTCGATCTTCAGAACATCGGCGCCCAGATCGCCCAGGATCTGGGTGCAGGTGGGACCGGCCAGAATGCGGCTGAGGTCGAGCACCCGCACGCCGGCGAGCGGGCCGGGCCGGGCCGGCTCGCCCGCATCCTCACCCCTCTGTGTCGCCATGGCAGCGGATCAGATGTCGGCGTAGCAGCGCGTTTCCGCCGCGCCGCCGGGGTGGGTAACGGCACCCTTCTCCGCATCACCCACAAGCTGGGCATATTTCCACAGGGCGCCCGACTGGAAGTCGCTGGGGCGCGGCTTCCACTCCGCCCGGCGGCGCGCCATCTCGTCCTCGGGAACCTCCAGCTCGATGGTGCCGGCGGCGGCATCGATGGCGATGATGTCGCCATCCTTCACCAGCGCGATCGGCCCGCCCACGGCGGCTTCCGGCCCCACATGGCCGATGCAGAAGCCGCGCGTGCCGCCGGAAAACCGCCCGTCGGTCACCAGCGCCATCTTGCCGCCGGTGCCCTGGCCGTAGAGGGCGGCGGTGGTGGACAGCATCTCGCGCATGCCGGGGCCGCCGCGCGGGCCTTCGTAGCGGATCACCAGCACCTCGCCTTCGGTGTACTGGCGCGCCTGCACCGCGGCGAAGCACTCCTCCTCGCAATCGAAGCAGCGGGCGGGGCCGCGGAACTGCAGCCCGGTCATCCCGGCGATCTTCACGATGGCCCCCTGGGGCGCCAGGCTGCCCTTCAGGCCGACCACGCCGCCGGTGGGCGACAGCGGGTTGGTGTAGGGCCGCATCACCTCCTGGTCGGTATCGAACGCCACGTCGGCCAGGTTTTCCGCGATGGTCTTGCCGGTCACGGTGATGCAGTCGCCATGCAGGTAGCCGCCGTCCAGCAGCGTCTTCATCAGCATGGGCACGCCGCCGGCCTCGTACATGTCCTTGGCGACGAAGCGGCCGCCCGGCTTCAGGTCCGCCAGATACGGCGTTTCGCGGAACACCTTGACGACCTCGTGCAGATCGAAATCGATCCCCGCCTCATGGGCGATGGCCGGCAGGTGCAGCCCGGCATTGGTGGACCCGCCGGTGGCCGCCACCACGCGGGCGGCATTTTCCAGCGACTTGCGGGTGACGATGTCGCGCGGGCGCAGGCCCAGCTTCAGAAGCTCCATCACCTGCACGCCGGCCGCGCGGGCGTAGGCGTCGCGGCTTTCGTAGGGTGCCGGGGCGCCGGCCGAATAGGGCAGCGCCAGGCCGATGGCTTCCGACACGCAGGCCATGGTGTTGGCGG
>JAGQRL010000033.1 GCA_020425485.1 Rhodospirillaceae bacterium | reverse complement strand
CGATGCGGTTGGTCAGCTCGCCATCGTCGTTGCGCACCACCTCGCGCAGATAGAAGTTCTGGATCGGGTAGTGGTTGGTGTTGAAGCGGAACTCGCCGCGTACGCTGTCGAACTCTGCGGCTTCCAGGGCGGTGCGGAAGGCGTCGCGATCCTCCACCGCACCGTCCACCGCGGCGACGGCGGAATCGATCAGCAGGGCGGCGTCGTACCCCTGGGCGGCGTAGAGCGACGGGATGCGGCCATAGGCGGCGATGAAGTCCGCCACGAACTCGGCATTGGCCGGGTTGTCGAGGTCGGGGCTCCACTGGGCGGTGTTGGACCTGCCGAGGGCGGCATCGCCCACCGCGGCCAGGATGGTCTGGTCGAAGCTGAAGGCCGGCCCGAAGAACGGGATGGTGTCGGCCAGCCCGGCCTGGACGTATTGCTGGATGAAGTTGATGCCCATGCCGCCGGGGTAGAAGAAGAACACCGCCTCCGGTGCCGCATCGCGGATGCGCGCGATCTCCGCGGCGTAGTCGAGCTGGCCGAGCTGGGTATAGATCTCCTCCAGCACCTCGCCGTTGTAGTAGCGCTGGAAGCCGGTGAGCGAATCCTGGCCGGCCGGATAGTTGGGCGCCAGGATCACCGCGGTGGCGTAGCCCATATCGGACATCGCCTGGCCCATGGCTTCGTGGTTGTTGTCGTTCTGGTAGGCGACATTGAAGAACCACGGGTTGCACTGCTCACCCGCCAGGGCCGAGGGGCCGGCATTGGCGCTGATGAAGAACACCTCGTTGCGCGCGATCGTGGGCATCACCGCCAGCGCCAGGTTCGACCACACGATGCCGGTGATGATGTCCACCCGGTCGCGCTCGATCATCCGCTGCACAAGGGTGCGGGCGACATCCGGCTCGCGCGTGTCGTCGCCTTCCACCACCTCCACCGGCAGCCCGCCGAGCGTGCCGTCGCGCTGGGTGATGGCCAGCATGAAGCCGTCGCGGATGTCGATGCCGAGCCCCGAACCGGGGCCGGACAGGGTAGTGACCATGCCGATGCGCACCTCGTCGGCTGCGTCGGCAACGGTGGGGGCGAGCAGGGCCGCGGCAGTCACGGCGGCGGCGGCCAAGCGGGTCCGGTGCATGCGAAAACCTCCTCGTGATCGGCGCCGTTCCAGGGGTCCGCTGTGGCGGTGGCAGCGCCTTGTCATCGGAGGGCACCTTGTCCAGAGGGGGGCTGGCCTGTCCAGTATTTTCCGGTGTTTCCCGGTGGTTCGTTAGGGAAACCCGGCCGCGAACGGGTTGTCGCCGCTGCGCTCCTCGGCCTCCACCACCCAGGCATCGGGATCCCAGTTGAGGCAGCGCGCCACATAGGCATCAGCGGCCTCGCCGTTGACCGCAGCGCCATCGAGCGCCGGGGTCCATTGGATGTGCCCCTCCGGCCCGTAGGCGCGGGTGAAGATGCGGATGCCCTGGCCCAGGGTGTCGACGCGCACGATCACCGTGCCGCGGTCGGGATCGCCGCGGTGGAGCACCACCACGGGCGTGCCGTCCTGGTTGCAGCGGCGGATTTCCGCCGACAGCCAGAGTTGGGTGGGCAGCTCTTCCAGGCCCATGGCGACCCCGGTGGATGGCAGGCAATGGTGGGCGACCGAGACGGCTTCTGCCGTCCCCAGTTTTGGGCTCAGTCCCCTACGCCCATCTATACCAGCGGATCGTCGGGCGGGGGCGGGGCGGTGGAGATTGACCGGATGTTGAGCCGGCCGCTCAGCCCACCAGGCCGAGGCCGGCCTTGTCGCCGGGTCCTTCCGTCTCCACCCGGTTGCGGCCGTTGCTCTTGGCGCGGTAGAGCGCGTCGTCGGCGCGGTCGATCAGGTCTTCCAGCGGCTCGCCGGAGCGGTATTCCGCAACGCCGAGCGAGAGGGTGACGGTGCCGAAGCTGTCGCCGGTGGTGCGGTTGATCAGGCGCTTGCCGGCAAGCCGGGCGCGGATGTCCTCGGCAACGTTGGCGGCCCCCTGCAAGTTGGCCGCGGGCAGCACGACTGCGAATTCCTCGCCGCCGTAGCGGGCTGCCAGGTCGCGGCCCTTCACGCAGTCGCGGATCACCCGGGAAACGATGCGCAGCACCTCGTCGCCGGTGCGGTGGCCGAAGGAATCGTTGAACACCTTGAAGTGGTCGATGTCCGACAGCACCAGGCACATGGGCTTTTCGGATTCTTGGGCGGTGCCTGCTTCCTCGCGCAGGCGCAGGTCGAACAGCCGGCGGTTGGCCAGCCCCGTCAGCCCGTCGGTCTGGGCTTCCCGGCGCATCTGCTCCAGCTCGCTGCGCAGCTCGTGCACTTCGTCGGCCGAAGCTTCCAGCCGGTGCTGCAACGCCTTGTTCTGCTGCGCCACCTCCCGGGTTTCCGTGAGGATGCGGATGAGGGAGGACTGCAGCCCGTCGTTGTCGCCGTTGCTGGCGGATTCCACCAGATCGCCGGAAAAATCCTGCAGCTTGTCGCTATAGGCGCTGTTGGCCTCGCCGGCGGCTTGCAGGTCCTTCGCCGCGGCACTCAGGCTCGCGGTCAGCCGCGCCCCCACATTGACGACCAGGCGCTCCTGCTCGTCGCCGCTGAAGAAGCGTTCGTAGAGCGTGTTGGTGTCGGTCTCGCTCAGCCGTTGGGCAAGCGAGAGGATCTCGTTGACGGCGTTGGTCAGGTCGGGGTTCCAGCCGGCCGCATAGTCGAACCAGATGGTGTAGTTGCGGGGCGTCGGCGGCACATCGTAGCGCTGCATCAGGCTGAAGGCGTCGCGCGCATGTCGCTCGACCGTTTCTTTGCGCGCGGTGGAGGGCGGCGAATCCGACATGGCCAGGGCTAAGCGCTGTGGAAGAGAGAGCGGAGATGCAAGCGGGGAAGCACCAGTGACGATTGCAGAACGATTTCAGCCGGTTTCCCCACCCGACAACCATAGATATCAACCATAAAGGAGATATCTTTCCAAGCTTAATAGTAGCTTTCTTGCTTGTCGGAGGCCCGGTGTGTTCGATTGGTTACATCGCCGGTTGATGACGAGCGAACCAACACACGCAGTCAGCCCGAGGAACGTTTAAGATTACATTACTAAGGGCTGTGGCGCCGAGATCGGGGCGTTTGCGGCGCGCATGTTGGCGGTTGCCGGACCGCCCCCGAATGCGCGATAGCGGGGCCGTGGTGCCGGCGCCGCGCAGGCCGCACCGCTCGCGGCAGCCGGTCCGCTGTCCATCTGGATACCAGGCAGGACCAACGCCATGGTGAAGCGGGACGACCGATCCGAAGGCGTGCGGGCGATGTTCGTGGCGGCCGACACCGATATCGCCCGCGAGGCGCGGTCAGCACTGATCGGCGCCTTCGGCGATACGCCGCTGGCCCGGGCCAATGTGATCGTGGCGCTGGGGGGCGACGGCTTTCTGCTGCAAACCCTGCACCGCTTCCTCAAGGTCGATCTGCCGGTCTACGGCATGAATTGCGGCTCGGTGGGGTTCCTGATGAACCGCTTTGCGGTGCCGGGACTGTCCGACCGGCTGGCGCGCGCCGCGTCCGTTACCCTGCACCCGCTGCGCATGATCGCCATGGACCACGGCGGGCTGGTGCACCAGGCGCTGGCCTTCAACGAGGTGTCGATGCTGCGCAACGGCCATCAGGCGGCGAAGATCCGCATTCTGGTGGACGAGCGCGAACGCCTGCCGGAACTGGCCTGCGATGGCGTGCTGGTGGCCACGCCGGCGGGCAGCACCGCCTACAACCTCTCCGTCCAGGGGCCGATCCTGCCGCTGTCCTCCAACCTGCTGGCGTTGACGCCGATCAGCGCCTTCCGGCCGCGCCGCTGGCGGGGCGCGCTGATCCCCAACAATGCGGTGTTCACCTTCCAGGTGCTGGAGGCCGACAAGCGGCCGGTGAACGCGGTGGCCGACGACAGCGCCATCGCCGATGTGCGCAAGGTGGTGGTGCACGAGGACCGCTCGATCGCCCGGCGCATCCTGTTCGA
This sequence comes from Rhodospirillaceae bacterium, assembly GCA_020425485.1. Taxonomy (GTDB): domain Bacteria; phylum Pseudomonadota; class Alphaproteobacteria; order DSM-16000; family Inquilinaceae; genus JACKIH01. The sequence goes on along the minus strand of JAGQRL010000033.1, from coordinate 4,627 downwards.
CCCGGACATGAACCTGGACGAGCGCATCATCAAGGAACAGTTCGAAGCGTAAGGATCGCGCGCGCGGGAGTAATGTCCCGCCGTGGGGCGTGCCGTCATGCGGGCACCAGGTGGTGCCGGCGTGACGCAACGGCCCCTTTTCGGCGTGGCGGCAGACGGGCGAATGCTCCCATACGATCGTGCCCACCGGCGCGTGCGGTTGCAGTAAGTTCTTTTTGGTTTGGCTTTTGCGATTTCTTGGCGAGTACTGTGCGCGTACTGCCCCAGGAAATCCGTGCGGAAGCGTCCTGGGCCTTTGCTGGCGGCATCACGGGCGGACCCGTTCGGCTATCGCCATTCCCGCTGTCCGCGTGGTGCGCCAGGGAGGGCGAGGCGATGGCTGGACGGCACATCCCCGGCGGGTGCGGCATGTTGGCGGAAATCGGCCGGGTGCTGCGGAGATCGAAAAAAGTTGGCGGCCTGCCGGTTTGGCGGCGGGCGGCGGAGCGGCCGATAAGCCCAGGGGTTAATGGTGCGTGAAAGTCGCGGACACCGCAGGACTGCGCCGACGCCGGCCGCCCCCAAATCGAGTGTCCCATCCAACCAAAGATCCAACATGTGGTTGCTGGCGGCATGGCGGCAGCCGCCGGCATCTTCTATGGAATTTTGTTGAAATGCATTGTTTAATCGCTGGCTAGAAACAACAAGTAAAACCTAGATAGTATTCGGTATAGTTCCACGGTATCATTTACAGGATCTTAATGAACGCCCCATTACCTTTCTCGCATGTCGCGGCCGTCGTGGCGGCGGGCGGAGAGCGGCCAGAACGGCGCCGCACCGACACAAGCGAAGGAGTTTGAACCATGCAGGTTCTGGCGTTCGCATCCCAGAAGGGCGGATCGGGGAAGACGACGCTGGCCGGCCATGTGGCGGTGCAAGCGGAACTGATGGGTGCTGGCCCGGTGGCGCTGATCGACACCGATCCCCAGGGCAGCCTGTCTGAATGGTGGAACGAACGCGCCGCCGAAACCCCGCTGTTCGCCCGCACCTCCATTGCCCAGCTTGGCGCCGACCTGGAGCGCATGCGCGCCATGGGCATCAAGCTGCTGGTCATCGATACTCCGCCGGCCATCACCTCCACCATCGGCCATGTGGTGCGGGTGTCGGATCTGGTGGTGATCCCGACCCGGCCGAGCCCGCACGACCTGCGCGCCGCCGGGGCCACGGTGGAACTGGTGGAAGGCCTGGGCCGGCCGCTGGTATTCGTGATGAACGGGGCGACGCCGCGTGCGCGCATCACGTCGGAAGCGGTGTTCGCGCTGTCCCAGCACGGCACCCTGGCGCCGTCGATCATCCACCACCGCACCGATTTCGCCGCCAGCATGATCGACGGGCGCACCGTTATGGAACTGCCCAGCACCGGCAAGTCTGCCCGCGAGATCGAAGCCCTGTGGACCTATCTCGCCCAGCGGCTGGTCCGCAATCACCGCCACATGGTGGTGCCGCCCACCACCTATGCCATCGCCCCGCAGACCCGTTCGGCGGTTGCCGTGGGTGCCGTGCAGTCATGACCCGCCGTCGACCCGACGTGCCGGGCCAGAAGAGGAATGAGCCCATGAAAGCCGCCACGCTGAACCCGTCGCTGCTCGCCCGCAAGGGAGCGGCCCACCCTTCGGGGGTGACCTTCCTCGCCGGCCGGTCCGACCGCAAGGACGGCAGCGACATAGGTGCCGGGGCCAGCGTTGCGGACGTGGCCGGGGCCAACCCCTCGGAAGCCATGGGCGATCATCCCCAGCGCGGCACCGGGCCGGTGGCCAAGTTGACCTTGCGTCTCGACCGCGAACGGCACTTGCGTCTGAAGCTGGTTGGCGCCCATTCTCGACGGAGCGTCCAGGAAATCCTGACCTTGGCGCTGGACGAGTATCTGGACCGTGTGGTGCCGGAGGCATTCAACGGTCGGTGCGCCTGCCTGGCGGCCTCGCTGGCAGGCGAGGAGCCCACGGGCTGTAGCTTTGGCCGCAAGGTCCTGGGCGAACCGGACGCCTGAACCCATGGTGGGGAGTAGCCGAAGCCGCGATGACCGACGCCGAGGGCAATGGGAATAACCGCAAGGTCGAGCCTGCCGGGGTTGGGGCACCTGCCGCGGACACAGAAGACGTGTACGACGAAGACCAGATCGACGAATCGGAAACGACGGACGGCAGCGGCCGGGCACCGCCGGCTTCGCTTGCCGGCATTCGCATTCGCCCCAGCCGACCGCGCGTCCTCCAGGCCGCCCGGCGCACCCTCAGCGACGCCGGTACCCGCACCCAGCTGAAGAGCACCAGCCAGTCGTCCCAGGCGCCGGAAGCCAAGCCGCTCGCCCGCGTGGTTTCGCGACCGCTGGAAGCCCCGGGACGGGCCCAGCCGGTGCGCGACGCGACCACGCGTGGGGAACCGGCCCCCGCACCGGCAGCGGCCCAGCCCCCGGCCCCCGTCACTCGCCAGGCCGCCCCGGTCGACCTGGACGTCGGGCTGCGGCGGCCGCAGCGCCGGTCGCACAACCCGATGCGCCGCGCCAGCGCCAACCTGCGCGGCTATTGGGACCGGCTGCGATTCGGGCGCAAGTGCCCCGCCTGGTCGGACCTCGACCGCGACCAGATCGCTTTCTTCTGGCCCAACAGCATCCTTCTCACCTGCGCGCAGGACAGCGTGGGGGGCCGGCGCGGCCGGTCCATCCGCAGCGCCAACCGCATTGCCGACCTGTCGGGCGGTGTGACGCCGGACACAGACATCACCTTCAGCGAGACCATGATCGCCTGGGTGCTGGCGCTCGGCGAGACGGTGGCGGAAACCGGCGAGCCCATGGAGGAGTCCGACAGCTTCCCCGTGCCCACCGGCAGCCAGCGCTACAGCCTGCTGGCCCTGCCGCTGATCGACGACGGCGCCGAACACGTGACCCACGTGCTGTGCCACGTCCGGCAAGCGTGACGGACCCGCGTGACAGGCGGGCAAGCGGCGGCACCCACACCCCCAATGGCCGCTCGCTGCGGCAATTGCGGCATCACATGCCCTTGAGTCGCGCCAATCTTGGCGGGCATACGCCCTATTTCTGACACTGCCCGGTGTGAGACCGGAAGGGTGGTGCCTTCGGGGCTCATCATCGCAATGGATGCCGTGCCATGACCGCGACCTCGTCCGGCAGCGTCGATCCTTCACAAGCCTTTGCCGGGCGAACCGGGCAGCCCGCATCCGGCACGGGCCGGGGCGCTCCTCCCGGTGGACCTCCGCCGGGCGGCGGCAACGGGTCCGGCGAGGGCGGCGAGCCGGAAATCGTCTATGTCGATCCGCCGTGGTACCGGCGCCCCTGGCTGCCGGTGCTGGTGGCCGTCATCCTCGCCGTCATCACCCTGCTTTTGCTGCTGCTGCCGGGCGTGCTGCTCTACCCCGATGCGCCGGAGCGCGACGAGGGCCAGGACGTGGCGGCCCTCATCGATCTGCAGCGGGAAGTCAACCGCAGCCTGGAGGAACAGATCCGGGTGGCGCGCGAGGCGCTGGATGCCGGCGTGTGCACGGTGGAAGGCCCGCTGCCGACGCTGACGCTGCCGGTGATCCCCCAGCGCAACACCCAGGGCGAGGTGACCGAGGTACCGGAAGCGCTGCCGGCGCCGCATTCGCAGATCCTCGACCACGCGCCGGAACCCTCCTTGCAGCCCGACACCTCCCAGGTGCTGCCGCCGCCGCTGGACGCGGTTGAAGTGCCGGAGAACGCCCAGCCCGAAGGCCAGCAGTTCCAGGGCACGCTGGTGGAACTGCTGGACCAGACCACCGCCCTGGTGATCGCACCGAGACCGACCGAGCTTGGCATCGGCAGCGGCTTCTTCGTCACCCCCGACCTGCTGGTGACGAATTTGCACGTTGTGGAGAATGTCGGGCCGGACGGCATCTTCGTCACCAACCAGTCGCTGGGCGGGGTGCAGCGGGCGGAGATGGTGTACCGCACGCCCAACAGCGCCATCGGCCAGCCCGACTATGCGGTGCTGCGCGTGCCCGGCGCCCACCAGCCCTATCTGGCGTTTTCCGACAATGTCGGCCGCCTGCAGAACGTGGTGGCCGCCGGCTACCCCACCATCATCCTGGAAACCGATCTCAACTACCGGGCGCTGATCGACGGCGACCGCTCGGCCATCCCGGACATGGCGCTGACCCAGGGCGTGGTGACGGTGGTGCAGAACCGCAGCCAGGCGCTGCCCATCATCGCCCACACCGCGGCGATCTCGCCCGGCAACAGCGGCGGGCCGCTGGTGGATGGCTGCGGCCGCGTGGTCGGCATCAACACCTTCGGGCGCATCGACCAGATGCAGGCTTCCCGCATCAACTACGCCATCACTGCGCACAACCTGCTGGAATTCCTGCGAAGCCATAACATCCCGGTGGCGACGGTGGACGGAGCCTGCGTCACCCAGGTGGCCACCATGCCGGCCCCGGCCGCAGAGACGCCGGAAGTGACGCCGGCAGAGACGCCCGCTGAGCAGCCGGAAGCCACGCCCGAGGGCGAGGAGGGGGCCGCGGTGGATGCGCCCGCCGGCGAGAGCGGCGAAGAGGCTGCCGATGCGCCGGCAGAAACACCGACCGAGGAGACCGGCGAAGCGGCCGATGCCCCCGCCGG
>JAGQRL010000032.1 GCA_020425485.1 Rhodospirillaceae bacterium | reverse complement strand
GATGGCGAGCTGACCAACCGCATCGTCGGCACGGTGTTCGAAGACCATGGCGATGCCTACGCCGAGGCGTGCTCCATGTAGCCCCGGCGCGGGGATGCGGCACCGCTCCAGCGGGGCGACGCCGCATTTCCGCCGCGTTATCCGGGCACACGGGCGCCAGTCGACAGCCCGCGCGGACGGCACCGCCGCGGGCAGCCGGACGGGGATGGCGGCGGCCCATCGCCTCGCCTCCAACCGTCGTGCAGGGAAAGAAAGAGGGGGACCATGACCAGATTGTCCAAGCACCTGATCGCCGGCGCCGCATTGGCGGTGCTGACCACAGGCACCGCGCAGGCCCAGTACCCGATCTTCACCGGGGGCGAGCGCGGCAGCTATTTCGGCACCTTCGGTCCGTTGCTGCTGGAAATCCTCGACCGCGAGTTCTTCGACTATCAGCTGCGCACCAGTGCGGGCAGCGGCGAGAACATCGACCAGGTGCTGAACAACCCGCTGGCCATCGGCATGACCCAGACGGACGTGCTGGCCTACGAAACCCAGAACAACCCGGCCATCACCGACAACATCGTCATCATCCGCAACGACGTGGCGCAGGAATGCCTGTACGCCGTGACGGCGGAAGAGAATGCCGAACGCCTGAGCAACTGGGGCGATGTGCGCGCCTATGCCCGCCGCCTGCAGTTCGCGCTGGGGCCGGAAGCCAGCGGCTCGTCCCGCACCTTCCAGTTCCTGCAGACCTTCGACGAGCGCCTCGCCGGCGCCCGCCGCGTGGTCTACATGGACACCACCGATGCCGCCATCCAGTCGGTGATCGACGGCGAGTCCGACATCGCCTTCTTCGTGCAGTTCGCCGACACCTCCAACCCGCGCTTCGAGACGATCAACGACAGCCGCCTGGCATTCATCCCGGTGATCGACCGCACCATCCTGCGCCAGCGCTTCGGCGAGGATCGCGCCTATGTGCCGCTGGAAGTGAAGGTGACGAGCGCCGGCCTGCTGAGCTGGAGCGGCGTGGAGCGGGTGCTGACGGCGTGCACCCCGCTGGCCTACATCACCGGCAACCCGGACCTGCTGCCGGCCGGCAGTGACGAGCAGCTCGACCAGGCCGACATGATCTCCATCCTTCGCGAAATCCCGCTGGCGGAGCTGCAGCCGGAGGCCGACTGGTTCCAGAGCATGCTTGACGATATCGTCGAGGTGTCGGGCGAGGGCCTGGACAACATGCTGAACGCCGTCGACGAAGCGGCCCAGAGGGTGGTCGAATGATCTAGGTGCCGGCTGCGCCCCGGCGCGGCCGTTGCTGAGGCAACAGGGGCCGGTCCTGCGGGACCGGCCCTTTGTCGTTGTGCAATCCCCTTTCGCCATTGGCGGACCCGGGCCCAACCCTCTCCCCCGCCGCACGCCTGCATTCCCGCGCCGCACGTTGACAACGCAGCCGCCGCTTGTTACCAAGTTACCATGATAACACGACAGCGAACCCAAACCGGGGTACGGCTGGAAAGCTCGCTGCTCAAGGTTCTCAAGGGGCTGGCGGAATACAAGGATCTCAGCCTCAGCGATCTCTTGGAAGGCATCCTGCTGCACGCCCTGGAAAACAAGCCGGCCTTCGCCGACGACACGCTGGCGGCGATCGCCCAGCTCAAGCGCATCTACGGCTGCGACCTCGACAGCACGCACGCCCACCGCATCGCCGACGGACAGGCGGGATCCTGACGCCATGGACAGCATCGCACGGCACCACAGCATCCGCCTGCCGATGGCGGCCGACGCCGCCCTGCCCCTCTTCACGCCGCTCGGCGAGCGGGAGTGGATCGCGGAATGGGACCCGGTGTTCCTTTACCCGGAGGATGGCCACACCTGCGAGGGCATGGCGTTCGAGACCGTCCACGGCGGCGTGCACGCCATCTGGACCTGCGCGCGCTGGCAGCCCGACCGCCATGCCGCCAAGTATGTGCGCGTCGCCCCCGGCTCCCACCTCGCCGTCATCGACGTCGCCTGCGCGGCGATGGGCGATGCAGAAACCGAGGTGTCGGTGGCCTATCGCCTGACCGCCCTCAGTGCCGCCGGCGACCGCTATCTGGCGGAGATCACCGAAGCGGCGTTCGCGCAGATGATCGGCGGCTGGCGGGCGCTGCTGGCCACCCGCTACGGCTTTGGCTGAGCAAACACAGTATCCGTCGGCCCGGCCCACATCCCAGGGTTCCGGCCGGCGGCCCGCCATGATAAGCGCATGGCGACGGTACCACCTTACCAGGGAGGCACCGGCAGGCTGGATGGGTGGCCGAGCGGTTGAAGGCACCGGTCTTGAAAACCGGCGGGCGCGAAAGCGCCCCGTGGGTTCGAATCCCACCCCATCCGCCAGAGGCTTTATATGCGCTACCGCCCTTCGGGCTACTTGAGCGCCGGTTGGCGCTACCGCCCTTCGGGCTACTTGAGCGCGGGTGGGCGCTACCGCCCTTCGGGCTGCTTGAGCGCGGGTTGGCGCTACCGCCCTTCGGGCTGCTTGAGCGCGGGTTGGCGCTACCGTCCTTCGGGCTGCTTGATGTAAATGCCATCTGAAGATTCCCC
>JAGQRL010000031.1:29786-39714 GCA_020425485.1 Rhodospirillaceae bacterium | reverse complement strand
TCGTCGTCACCCACGACCAGGAAGAAGCGCTGGTGATGGCCGACCGCATCGCCGTGCTGGACCGCGGCCGGCTGCAGCAGGTGGGGCCGCCCGCCCTGCTGTACGAAACCCCGGCCAACCGCTTCGTGGCGGACTTCATCGGCCTGATGAACTTCTTCGACGGCACGCTGGCGGACGGCGGCATCCAGGTGCCGGGCCTGGGCCACCTGGCCGGTGCCTGGCCGATCGATGGCAAAGCGGGCCAGAAGGCGACGCTGGCGGTGCGCCCGGAACGCCTGGTGGCGGAACCGGGAGAGTTGGCCGGCTACACCAACCGGGTGTCCGGCGAGGTGGCGGACATCGCCTATCACGGCCAGGACGTCAGCGTGCATGTGCACCTGCCCGGCCAGGAACGGCCGGCCCTGGTGCGCGCGTCCGCCAGCGTCAACGACCGTGTGCGCTACCGCCCCGGCATGGCGGTGACCTGCGGCTGGCAGGCAGACCACGGCCGCATCCTGATTGACTGACGAACACCAGCAACATCGCCGCGCAAGGGAGGACCCCATGAGCGACCCAAAAACCATCGCCTTCTTCCCCGAAGCGGCCTTCGGCCCGGCGCTGAATTCCGTCGGCATCGCCCAGGCGTGCGAAGCCCGCGGCCACACCCCGGTGTTCCTCACCGATCCCGGCATGGCGACGGTCTATGCCGGCTACGGCTTCCCCGAGCACATGGTGAACATGTCGGAGCCCATGGAGCCGGAACAGATGGCCAAATACTGGTCGGACTTCATCAACGGCCACATCCCCAACTTCAACAAGACGCCCTACGAGCAGATCCCAAACTACGTTAAGGACTGCTGGGAAGCCATTGTCGACACGGCAAAATGGGCGGAGAAGGACCTGCCCGGCGTGCTCGACCGGGTGAAGCCGGATGTGGTGTGCGTGGACAACGTGGTGCTGTTCCCGGCGATCAAGCGCTACTGCCAGGAACACGGCAAAGCCTGGGTGCGCATCATCTCGTGTTCGGAAAACGAGATCGAGGACCCGGACATCCCACCCCACCTGTCGGGCTGCGGCGAGGCCGATGCGGCCTGCCACGCCGCCTTCCGCGCCCGCTTCAACGAGGTGATCAAGCCGATCCACGAGGACTTCAACGCCTTCCTGGCGACCTGCGGGGAGGCGCCCTATCCGCTGGGCCAGTTCTTCGAAGCCTCGCCCCACCTCAACCTGCTGCTCTACCCCGAGCCGGTGAAGTTCAAGCGCCGGGAGCCGCTGGACCCGGCCCGTTTCGTCTATCTGGAAGGCTGCGTGCGCCAGGAAGCCGACTACGAGATCCCGGCCTTCACCGCCCACGCCGATGCCCCGCTGGTCTATATCAGCTTCGGCAGCCTGGGCGCCGGCGATACCGGCCTGATCCAGCGGATCGTCGATGTGGTGGCCGGCCTGCCGCTGCGCGCGCTGGTGAATGTGGGCGACTATGCCGACAGCTACGGCGAACCGCCCGGCAACGTGCACATCGCCTCCTGGTATCCCCAGCCCAGCGTCATCCCGCAGGTGGATTGCGTGATCCACCACGGCGGCAACAACACCTTCACCGAGTGCCTGTACTTCGGCAAACCGGCGATCATCATGCCCTACGTGTGGGACGGCCACGACAACGCCACCCGCGTAGAGGAAACCGGCCACGGGCTGAAGATGCACCGGGCGGACTGGACGCCGGACCAGCTTGCCACCGCCATCCAGACCTGCCTGTCAGACCGCACCATGGCCGCCAAGCTGGCCGCCACCAGCGCCCATATGCAGTCGCGCCGCGGCACCGAAACGGCGGCCGACGCCATCGCCCGCCTGCTGTGACCGGGCCGGAGGATCTGCCCATGCCCACGCCCGTGATGCCCGACCCCCTCGGCGAAACCGACCTGGTTGATTGGGGGCCGGTGCCGACCATGCTGGAGGGCGTGTCCCACACCTCCGGGCGCCTGCTGCACAAGGGGCCGGACGGGCAGTCGGAGTGCGGCTTATGGGTCTGCACGCCGGGGGTGTGGCGTTGCCAGGTGACGCGCGACGAATTCTGTCATTTCCTGGAGGGGCGGTGCACCTACACCGCGGACGACGGCGAGGTGGTGGAGATCCGCCCCGGCACCGCCGCGTTCTTCCGCGAGGGCTGGAGCGGCACCTGCGCTGTCCATGAAACGGTGAAGAAGGTCTACATGATCCGATGACCGCGGCCCTCGACATCGCGGCTCCCGCCCCCGCCGAAGACCGTTTGGCCGAAGACCGTGCGGCCGAACGGCAGGCCACCCTTGCCCGCTGGGGCTGGGGGGCCGCCGCCCTGGCGCCGCTGCCGGGCGATGCCTCCCACCGCCGCTACATCCGGCTGGTGGCACAGTCGGGGGCGCGGGCGCTGCTGATGGATGTGCCGCTGGAGCTGGAACCGATCCAGCCCTTCCTCACGCTGGCCCGCCATCTTGGCCGACTCGGCTTCTCCGCCCCGTGCATCCTGGCGGAGGATGCGGCCGCCGGGCTCGCCCTGATCGAGGATTTCGGCGAGGCCACCTATACCCGCCTGCTCGATGCCGGTGCCGATCCCCGGCCGCTCTACGAACGCGCCGTCGACGTGCTGGTGGCCCTGCATGCCGATCCCCAGGCCGCGGCGGTGGATGCGCCGCCGTTCGACCTGGCGCCGCTGATGGTTGAGGTCCACCTGTTCGTCGACTGGTACCTGCCGGTCGTCCTGCGCCAGCCGCTGGACGCGGGCGTGCGCCGCGACCTGCTGGCGCTGTGGGTGGAGCTGCTGGACGGGACGGCGCGGCGCCGCGACACCCTGGCACTGGCCGACTACCACGTGGACAACCTGATGGTGCTGGACCGGCCGGGCGTGGCCGCCGTCGGCCTGCTCGACTTCCAGGACGGCATGATCGGCTCGCGCGCCTACGACCTGATGTCGCTGCTGGAAGATGCCCGCCGCGACGTGCCGGCGGACCTGGCCCGCGATCTGCGTGCCCGCTACCACGCTGCCCACCCGGCCGATCCGGTGTTCGAGGACGACTATGCCCGGCTCGCCGTGCAGCGCCATGCCAAGGTGGCCGGCATCTTCACCCGCCTGTGGCTGCGCGACGGCAAGCCCGCCTACCTTGCCCACATCCCGCGGGTGCTGCGCATGCTGAAAGCAGCGCTCGCCCTGCCGCCGGCGGAAGTGCTGGCACGCTTCCTTGCCACCCACTGCGCCGGCTGGGATGCGTCGCTGCCCCCCGCAGCCGAAGCGGAGCGCTGGCGCCGCCTCACCCCCGCCGGGGCCCCGCCCCCTCCGCAGGAGCCGCTGCCGTGATCCCGCAGTTCGATCCCTTCCAGCCGGCCCAGTTCCTCGACGGCGCCTACCGGTCGACCCGCTTTCCCTACGCCACGGAGCGGCTGAACCCGGCCACCCTGAAGCCGGTGGGCCACATCGCCAGTTGCACCGACGAGGATGTGGCGTTTGCCGCCGCGGTGGCGCGGCGCGCCCAGCGCCCCTGGGCTGCCACCGATGCCAAGTCGCGTGCCGCCGTCCTCCACCGCATCGCCGACACCATCGAACGCATGAGCCCCCACCGCGTCGCCCGCATGATGGTGGAGGAGATGGGCAAGCCCTACGCCGAGGCGGTGGGCGAACTGGCCAACTGTGCCTCGGTGTTCCGCTACTACGCCGAACTGGCGCGCGACGATGCCGGCAAGGTGGCCGGCACCACCCAGACCGGCAGCCTGCAATACGCCCGCGCCTATCCCTACGGCGTGTCCGTGCACATCCTGCCGTTCAACTATCCGATCCTGCTGATGTGCTGGACCGTCGCCGCCTCCCTGGCGGCGGGCAACGCCTGCATCGTCAAGCCGGCGGTCGCCACCACCTTGTGCACGCTGCGCTTCATGCATGTGTTTGCCGAGCTGCCGGCCGGCCTGATCGCCGTGCTGCCGGGCGAGACGGATACCGCACAGGCGCTCATCCGCTCCCCCGGCACCCATGTGGTGGCGTTCACCGGCAGCGTGGCCGGCGGGCGGGCTGTGGCATCCGCCTGCGGCTCGCAACTCAAGCCCTGCATCATCGAAGCCGGCGGCAGCGATGCCATGATCGTCACCGACCATGCGCCGCTGGAGGTGGCGGTGCCCGGCTGCGTCACCGCCGCCTTCCACCTGTCCGGCCAGATCTGCACGTCGGCGGAGCGCTTCTTCGTCACCGAGGGCATCCACGACGACTTCGTGAAGCAGTTCGCCGCCGCCACCAAGGCGCTGCGCATCGGCAACGGCCTCGACCGCTCGGAAATCGGCCCCATGGTCAGCGAAGCCTCGCGCGACCGGGTGGCCCGGCTGGTGGAGGAAACCGTGGCCGCCGGCGCCACCCTGGTGTGCGGCGGCCGGGTGCCGCCCAGCCACCCCACCGGCTGGTTCTACGAGCCGACCATCCTGACCGATGTGCCGCCGGGGGCGGCGATCCTGCGCGAGGAGGTGTTCGGGCCGGTCGCCGCCATCACCCGCGTGCCGAACCTGGCCACCGCACTGGCGCGGGCCAACGACACCGAATTCGGCCTCGGCGCCAGCATCTTCACCACCGATCTGGCGGAAGCCCACCAGGCCACCGAGGCGCTGGAAACCGGCATGGTGTGGGTGAACAACCCGCTGATCGACAACGATGCCCTGCCCTTCGGCGGCTGGAAGCTTTCCGGCATGGGGCGCGAACTGGGCCGCCACGGGCTCGATGCCTTCCGCCAGACCAAGATGGTGGTGATCGACCACAAGCCGCAGGTGCAGTCCTGGTGGTACCCGTATCCGGACCAGGCGTTCTACCGGTCCGACCCCGACGACCTGTGACGGACCGGGAGCAGACCATGCGTGACCAGCTCTTCATCGGCGGCACCTGGCGCCACGCCCGCAACGGCGGACGCATGCCGGTGATCGACCCGGCGACGGAGGAGGTGTTCGCCGAGGTGGCGGCGGGCGATCCGGCCGATGTCGCCGATGCCGTGGCGGCGGCCAAGACGGCGTTCCACGGCGGCTGGAAGCGCACCACGGGGGCGGAGCGCGCCGTCCTCATGCGCCGCATCGCCGAGGGCCTGCGCGCCCGCCGCGAGGAGCTTGCCCGGCTGGAAGTGCGCGACAACGGCAAGCCGCTGCCCGAAGCCCAGTGGGACATGGACGACGCGGCCTTCTGCTTCGACTACTACGCCGATCTCGCCGAAGATCTCGACGCCCGCCAGGGCACCGCCATCGATGTCGGCGAGCCGCGCTTCGCCAGCAAGGTGCTGTACCAGCCCGCCGGGGTGGCCGGGCTGATCGTGCCGTGGAACTACCCCCTGTTGATGGCCTGCTGGAAGGTGTGCCCGGCGCTGGCGGCCGGCTGCACCATGGTGCTGAAGCCGTCTGAGCTGACACCGCTGACGGCGCTGGAACTGGGCGCCATTGCCGCCGAAGCCGGGCTGCCGCCGGGCGTGCTCAACATCGTCACCGGCACCGGAACCGCCGCGGGCGCGCCGCTCAGCCGCCACCCGGATGTGGCCAAACTCGCCTTCACCGGCTCGGTGCCCACCGGCCGGGCGGTGATGGGGGCGGCGGCAGCGGACATCAAGACCGTCAGCCTGGAGCTGGGCGGCAAGTCGCCGTTCATCGTCTTTGCCGACAGCGATCTGGACCAGGCGGTGGAATGGATCCTCTTCGGCATCTTCTGGAACCAGGGCGAGGTGTGCTCCGCCACCTCCCGCGTACTGGTGGAACACGGCCTCTACGGCCACCTGATGGATCGCCTGGTGGCGGAGGCCGAACGCATCCCCATGGGCAACGGGCTGGACGACGGCGTGCTGCTGGGGCCGCTGGTCAGCGAAGGCCAGCATCGCAAGGTGCTGGGCGCCATCGAGAACGGCCGGCGCGACGGCGCCAAGCTGGCCTGCGGCGGCGGCCGGCCCGAACACCTGAACCGCGGCTACTTCGTCTCCCCCACCGTGTTCACCGAGGTGCCGCTGGCCAGCGCCCTGTGGCGCGAGGAGGTGTTCGGCCCGGTGGTCTGCGTCGAGCCGTTCCACACCGAAGCCGAGGCGCTGGCGCTCGCCAACGACAGCAGCTACGGCCTCGCCGCCGCGGTGATGTCGCAAGACCTGGAGCGCTGCGAGCGCGTGGCTGCGGAGCTAGAGGCCGGCATCGTCTGGATCAACTGCTCCCAGCCCACCTTCGCCCAGGCCCCCTGGGGCGGCATGAAGCAGAGCGGCATCGGCCGCGAACTCGGCCGCTGGGGCCTGGAGAACTACCTGGAGGTCAAGCAGGTCACCACCTATGCCAGCCGCGAGCCGTGGGGCTGGTACCTGAAGCCGGGGGCCTCCTGATGCCCCGGCGGACGCAAGGAGAGCCGCCATGCGGGTGCTGATCCTCGGCGGGGCGGGCATGATGGGATCGGGCACCGCGCGCGATCTACTGGCCCCCTATTCGCGACCGATGGACGTGGTGATCGTGGCCGACGGGGCGGCCGACCGGCTGGATGCCCTGCGCACCTCCCTGCCCGATGCCCGGCTGGGCACCGTGCATATGGACATAACCGACGATACGGCGCTGGCCGGCCTGCTGGCCGACTGCGACTTGTGCATCAACGCCGTGCCCACCTATGCCGGCCACCAGATGCGCATCTTCGATGCCTGCCTGGCCGCCCGCCGCACCTATGTGGATTTTGGCGGCATGGGCGTGCTGACGGTGCAGCAGAAGGCCAAGTCCGCCCAGTGGGAAGCGGCGGGGGCGACTGCGGTGCTCGGCCTCGGGGCCGACCCGGGCCTCTCCAACGTGATCTGCCGGGCGGTGGCCGACCGGCTGGACCGCATCGACCGCATCAACCTCTACTGGGCGGCCACCCTGGAAGGGCCGGAAAACCCGGTGCTGGTGCCGCCCTACGCCATCTCCACCGTGCTGGCGGAATACGGCAACGCCTCCAAGCAGTTCCTCGATGGGCGGCTGCAGGAAGTGCCGGCGCGCTCGGGCGAGGAGGTGATCGACCTGCCAGCACCCTGGGGGCCGACGCGGTTCATGTACTCCCAGCACTCCGAGCCGCTCACCGTGCCCTTCGCCCATGGCATCGCCGACAAGGGCATCCGCGAATTCACCTGGAAGCTGCACCTGCCGGAACGCGAGCACGAAGCCTGGCTGGGGCTCGTCAAGGCCGGGTTCGGGGATTTCGCCACCCCGGTCACCCTGCGCGACGGCACCACGGTGTCGCCGCTCGCGGTGCTGGAAGCGGTGATCGACCGCAACATGAAGGCCAACGCCGCCAGCATCCCCCAGCAGGACAGCCACGAGATCCACTTCGCCGTCGGCCACGGCCTCAGCGGCGGCCGGCCGACGAAGGTGACCTGCCGGGTGGAAGGCCACCCCCACCCGCTCTACGACGGCTATGTGGATGCCGCCACCTCCATGAACATGTCCATCGCCGTGCAGTGGATCCTCTCCCACCCGAAGGTGCCGGGGGTGTGGGGCCCCGAAGAGTACCTCGACGTGGAAGACTACCTGGCCGACCTGAACCGCCGCCACTTCACGGTGGAGGTCGAGGTGACCACGACGGAGACCCTGTAGATGGGCAGCGTGCGGCGGGGTGAGGCGTAGATGGACGAAACGGCGCCGCGCCTGGGAGCGGACCTGCCCGCCCCCGCTCCTGCTCCCGCCCGTGCCCCCGCCCCGCCGGGGAGCCAGGGCCGCGGCGCCCGCATCGCCCTGTTCCCGGAGGCCAGCTTCGGTTCGGCGCTCAACTGCGTCGGCATCGCCCAGGCGCTGAGGGCGCGCGGCGCGGAGCCGGTGTTCATCTGCCACGACGGCTTCAACGGCGTGTTCGCCGACTACGGCTTCACCGAATACGCGCTCGACACCGGCGGCACCCCGGCCGACCGGGACGGCTACTGGGCCACCTTCATCGCCCGCCACCAGCCGCATTTCCGGCTGTCGCCGCTGGACCAGATCGAAACCTACGTGGCCCCCGCCTGGGACGCCATCATCGACACCGCGGAAGCCGCCGAACGGCCGCTGGAACAGCTTCTCGACCGGCTGCGCCCCGATGCCGTGGTACTGGACAACGTGGTGATGTTCCCGGCCATCGCGCGGTCCGGCATCCCCTGGGTGCGGGTGGTCTCCTGCGCCGACACCGAGCTGCCGGACGCCGACGTGCCGCCCTACATGTCCGGCCTCGGGCACGGCGAGCGCCACCTGTGGTCCGCCTTCGCCGCGCGCTACACCGAGGCGCTGGCGCCGCTGCACCGGCGCTACAACCGCTTTCGCGAAAGCTGCGGCCTTGCCCCCTTGGCGGCCGGCCAGTTCTTGGAAGCCTCGCCGGCGCTGAACCTGCTGCTCTCGCCCACCTCCGTGCGCCACCGCCGCCACCAGCCGCTCGACCCCGAGCGCTTCTGCTACCTGGATGGCTGCGTGCGGGCGGAAAGTCCGTTCGTCTGTCCGCCCTTCCCGCGCCATGCCGACAGGCCGCTGGTGTTCGTCTCCTTCGGCAGCCTGGGTGCGGTGGACGTGGACCTGATCACCCGCATGCTGGCGGTGTTCGCCCGCCTGCCCTGCCGCTTCCTGGTGAATGTCGGCGCCTATCTGGACCGCTACGACCAGGTGCCCGACAACGTCGCCATCAACGGCTGGTTCCCCCAGCCCAGCGTGGTGGCCGAAGCCGACCTGTTCATCCACCACGGCGGCAACAACAGCTTCTGCGAGGCGCTCTATTTCGGCGTGCCGTCGCTGGTGATGCCGTTCTGCTGGGACGGCCACGACAATGCCGTGCGGGCGGAGGAAACCGGCACCGGTGCCCGGCTGCCGCGCTACGACTGGCGGGAGGAAGATTTGGCCGCGGCGATCGGCCGGCTGGTCGCCGACGAGGCCCTGAAAGCGCGCCTCACCGTGGCGGCCCGGCACATGCAGGCGGCGGACGGCACCGGCGTGGCCGCGGAGCGCATTCTGCAAGCCGCCCGCACCCGCGCGACGGCCGGCGGCCAGCGGTTCGCCGGAACCTGAGGCGGCCGACCCGTCAGCCTGTCCGCACGCGGCTGCCGGCGGCGGCGTTGAGGATGCGCCAGTCGCCGCGTTCGGAATCCACCATGTAGTCGCGGGTGATCGGCACCGATGCGTGCTTCTTGGCAAGCTGCATCTGGAACACCATCAGGTCCTGGTGGCGGAAGCCCATCTCGCACCCCGCCAGGTACATCTCCCACATCCGGCAGAAGCGCTCGTCGTACAGCTCGGCCACCGCGGCACGGTTGGCCTGGAAGCGCTCATACCAGTCCTCCAGCGTCATGGCGTAGTGCAGCCGCAGGATTTCGATATCGGTCACCTGCCAGCCCACCCGCTCCACCGCCGCCATCACCTCCGACAGGGACGGCACATCCGCACCGGGAAAGATGTACTTGCGCATGAAGGGGTTGATGGGGGCGGGGCGGCCGAACCGGCCGATGCTGTGCAGCAGGAACACGCCGTCGTCTTCCAGCAAGTCGTATGTGCGGCTGAAGAACTCGCCGTAGTTCTTCTTGCCGACATGCTCGAACATGCCGACCGAGACGATGCGGTCGAACCGCTCGGTCTGCTGGCGGTAGTCCTCCAGCTTGAATTCCACCCGGCGGCTCAGCCCGGCGGCGGCCACCCGCTCCTGGCTCAGCTTGTGCTGCTCCTCGCTCAAGGTCACGCCGGTGACCTGGCACTGGCTGGACTGGGCGAGATAGAGCCCCAGCCCGCCCCAGCCCGAGCCGATGTCCAGCACCTTCAACTCGGGCCGGTTGAGCAGCAGCTTGGCGGCGATATGGCGCTTCTTGGCGGCCTGGGCATCTTCCAGCGTGGTGTCCGGCCGCGGGTAGTAGGCGCAGGAATATTGGCGGTCGGCATCGAGGAACAGGTCGTAGAGCCGGCTCGACAGGTCGTAGTGATGGGCGACGTTCTTGCGCGCCCTGCCCATGGGGTTGAACTGCTTCAGCCG
>JAGQRL010000031.1:0-29722 GCA_020425485.1 Rhodospirillaceae bacterium | reverse complement strand
TTGGCGAAGTTGCGCCCCACCAGGTCCATGAAATCGCGGATGCTGCCTTCTTCCACCAGCAGGCGGCCGTCCATATAGGCTTCGGCCACGCGCAGCGAGGGGTTGAGGCTCATCCACCGCTCGGTCTTGGCGTCGCGAATGGCGATGGCCACCCGCGGGGCCTGCCCATCCCCGTAGATTTCGCGGCTGCCGTCGCCGTAGCGCACGTCCAACGTGCCCTGAAGAAAGACTTTCCCAAGCAGCTTGCGGAAAAACATCAGTCCCTCCACGCAATCGCCGGCCAACCCTATTCCCCTCGGCATGTCGCCCGAGCAGGGGTCCGCGGCCAGCGGTGCCCAACGGTGCTGCGGCAGAAAAATCGCCATCGCGGACCGATCGGGCGGAAGGCGGCAATTCGCCTCCAATCAGCCTGGGTCACCCCGAGGGAGGTTAATGAACATACCACAGTGCGGTGGTCGGACACACTCTGCAACCTTTGACTGAAGGCGCAGGCACCGCTGCCGCACCCGCTTCGGCGCCCGGCGCGGTACCGTCCGGCCTTTCGGCACGCAGGTGATATCGGCGGCTTGGACAGGGCCGGCAGGCGCTTTACCATCGGGCAAAAGGCGCGCCGCCGCACAAGACCGCGCCACGTTTGGGGAGAGCCCGTGACCTATATCCTTGCCCTCGACCAGGGAACCACCAGCTCGCGCGCCATCGTCTTCGATGCCCAGGGCCGGATCGTCACCACCGCACAGCGGGAGTTCACCCAGATCTTTCCCAAGGCGGGCTGGGTGGAGCACGACCCCGAGGAGATCTGGTCGACCCAGATCGGCGTGGCGTCGGAAGCGCTGGCCCGTGCCGGCGCCTCGGCGGCCGATATCGCCGGCATCGGCATCACCAACCAGCGCGAAACCACCATCGTGTGGGACCGCCGCACCGGCAAACCCATCGCCAACGCCATCGTCTGGCAGGACCGCCGCACCGCCGGCATCTGCGACCGGCTGCGCGCCGCGGGCCACGAACCGCTGTTCCAGGCCAAGACCGGGCTGGTGATCGATGCCTATTTCTCCGGCACCAAGATCAAGTGGCTGCTGGACAGCGTGGACGGTGCGCGGGAAGCCGCCGCGGCCGGGCACTTGGCCTGCGGCACGGTGGATAGCTGGCTCGTCTGGAAGCTCACCGGCGGCAGGCAGCACATCACCGACGTCACCAACGCCAGCCGCACCCTGCTCTACAACATCCACACGCTCGCCTGGGACGAGGAGCTGCTGGACCTGCTGGACGTGCCGCCGAGCCTGCTGCCCGAGGTGCGGCCCTCCAGCCAGGTCTACGCCACCACCTCGCCGGACCTGTTCGCCGCCCCCATCCCCATTGCCGGGATCGCCGGCGACCAGCAGGCAGCGTTGTTCGGGCAGATCTGCACCAGGCCCGGCATGGTGAAGAACACCTACGGCACCGGCTGCTTCATCCTGATGAACACCGGCAGCGAACCCATCCAATCCACCAACAAGCTGGTGACCACCATCGCCTGGCAGATCGGCGACCGCGTGGAGTATGCGCTGGAAGGCTCCATCTTCGTCGCCGGGGCGGTGGTGCAATGGCTGCGCGATGGGCTCGGCATCATCCGCCAGTCGGCCGAGGTGGAAGCCCTGGCGGCCCAGGTGGAGGACAGCCACGGCGTCGTGCTGGTGCCCGCCTTCACCGGGCTCGGCGCGCCCCACTGGGATGCCTATGCCCGCGGCACCATCGTCGGGCTGACCCGCGGCAGCACGTCGGCCCACATCGCCCGCGCGGCGCTGGAAAGCATCGCCTACCAGTCGCTCGACGTGGTGCGCGCCATGGAGGCGGATTCCGGCCTCACCACCACCCAGCTCCGCGTCGATGGCGGCGCCACCGTCAACAACCTGCTGATGCAGTTCCAGGCGGACATGCTGGGGGTCGACACCATCCGCCCGAAGATCGTGGAAACGACGGCGCTGGGGGCCGCCTATCTGGCCGGGCTGGCGGTCGGTTACTGGTCGGGCGAAGATGAGCTGGCAGCGCTGTGGCAGGAGGATCGCGTGTTCCATCCCACCATGGACCGGGACGAGGCGGACCGGCTCTACCGCCGTTGGACCCGCGCGGTGGACCGCGCCCGCGAATGGGAGGCGGACGCGTGACCACGGCACCCCGCACCATGGACCGCACCGCCTTCCTCAGCGAGCTGAAGGCACAGCCCCGCTACTGGGACATGATCGTCATCGGCGGCGGCGCCACCGGGCTGGGCACCGCGGTGGAAGCGGCCGCCCGCGGCTATTCGGTGCTGCTGCTGGAGCAGTACGACTTCGCCAAGGGCACCTCCTCGCGCTCCACCAAGCTGGTGCATGGCGGCGTGCGCTACCTGCAGCAGGGCAACGTTTCGCTGGTGCTGGAAGCGCTGCGCGAACGCGGCCGGCTGATCCACAACGCCCCCCATGTCGCATCGAACCTGCGCTTCGTGGTGCCGATCTACGATTGGTGGGAAGGCCCGTTCTACGGCGCCGGCATGAAGCTGTACGACATGCTGGCGGGCAAGCTGGGGCTCGGCCCCTCGCGCCTGCTGTCGCGCGATACCACCCTGGAATACCTGCCCAATGTGGAGAAGAAGGGCCTGCGCGGCGGCGTCATCTACTACGACGGCCAGTTCGACGACGCCCGCCTTGCCGTCAACCTGGCGCAGACGGTGGTGGACCACGGCGGCCTGGTGCTCAACCACATGCCGGTCACCGGCCTCATCAAGCGCGGCGAGACGGTGGCCGGGGTGCGCGCCCTCGATACCGAGACCGGGGAGAGCTACGAGTTCGACGCCCGCGTGGTGGTCAACGCCACCGGTGTGTTTTCCGACGGCGTGCGCCAGATGGACGACCCCACCGAAGAGCCGATGATGGCGCCGAGCCAGGGCGTGCACCTGGTGCTCGACGGCTCGTTCCTGAAGTCGGACAACGCCATCATGGTGCCGAAGACCGCCGATGGCCGCGTGCTGTTCGCCATTCCGTGGCACGGCCGCACCGTCGTCGGCACCACCGACACCGCCATCCCCGAACCGCAGGTGGAACCCCGCCCCCAGGAGGAGGAGATCGCCTTCCTCCTGGAGCATGCCGCCAAGTACCTGGACCGCGACCCCAAGCGGTCCGACGTGCTGAGCATGTTCTGCGGCATCCGCCCGCTGGTGAAATCGGGCTCCGACAAGGGCACCGCCGCCCTGTCGCGCGACCACGTGCTGATGATCTCCAAGTCCAACCTCGTCACCATCACCGGCGGCAAGTGGACCACCTACCGCAAGATGGCCGAGGACACGGTGGACGCCGCCGCGCTGGTGGCCGGGCTGGACGAGCGCAAGTCCGTCACCGCCACCATGCGCATCCACGGCTGGCTGAAGGCGCCGGCGGAAACCGATGGGCTGCTCTCGCTCTACGGCACCGACGGGCCGGCGGTGCGCCGGGTGATGGGCGAGCGGCCGGACTGGTCGGACCCCATGCACCCGGACCTGCCCTATTTCCTCGGCGAGGCCGCCTATGCCGCCCGCCACGAGATGGCGCGCACGGTGGAGGACGTGCTGGCACGGCGCACCCGCGCCTTGCTGCTGGACGCGCGGGCCAGCGTGGCGGTGGCGCCGCGGGTGGCGGCCGTGCTGGCCGCAGAGCTGGGCTTCGATGAAGGCTGGGCCCACGAGCAGGTCGCCGCCTTCGCTGCGGTCGCCAAGGGGTACATCCTGGAGTAGAATTGTCGTCGTGCGGCTTGGCCGCTGAACGGATGCGGCCGTGCCAGCGCCGACAAGACGTTCAGGAGAAGTTCCATGCCCGAGCCTGTGAGGGAAACCGTCACCGAGGCGGTGGCCGTGTTTCACGACGAAGCCGGCCTGTGGGCGGCCATCGACGACCTTGAAGAACATGGGATCGACCGCGCCGCCATCAGCCTGATGGCCAGCGAAAAGGCGATCGAAGCCAAGCTGGGCCATGCCTATGAGCGGGTGGAGGATATCGCCGACGATCCGCGCACCCCGCGCGAGCCGCCGGTGGCGGCGGAGGATCGCGGCGCCGGCGAAGGCATCCTGATCGGCGGCCTGGCCTATATCGGCGCCGTCGTCACCGGGGCGGCGGTGGTCGCGTCCGGCGGCACGCTGGGGGTGGCCATCGCCAGCGTGGTGGCGGCCGGCGGCGGCGGGGCCGCCATCGGCGGGCTGCTGGCCCGCTGGCTCGGCCGTTCGCACGCCCAGGCGATCGAAGGCCACCTCAACCACGGCGGCCTGCTGCTGTGGGTGGGCATCCAGAAGGGCAACGACGAGCAGCGCGTGAAGGTGTGCGACATCCTTGCGTCCCACACCAACGAGCCGGTGCATGTGCACGAGATCTCGCCCTATGACCCGGCGACGCCGCACCCGACGGTGATCGACACCTACGATGTCGGCCTGCCCTGGCTGTTCCGCCGCAAGGCGTAGCCGCTCCCCGCGCCCACCGCCTGCGCCGCCGCCGGCAAATCGGCCCCTTGCCCCGGCGGCCCGCTGACCCCTATGCCTGACGGCCGGGAACGCCGTCCGCCACGGATGGCGGCTGCGGAGATCGGTCGATGGCGGATGCAAAGGCGGACGCACTGGAGGAACTGGACCGGCGGCTAGAGGCCGGCACGGCGCGGGTGGGGGTGATCGGGCTCGGCTATGTGGGGGTGCCGCTGGCCTGCGCCTTCGTCCGCCAGTCGATCGCCACCACCGGGTTCGACATCGATCCCGCCAAGATCAGCCAGATCGCCGCCGGGGAGAACTACCTGCACTCGGTGGACATGGCACCGCTGACGGCCGGCCTGGCGGACGGGCGCTTCGAGGCCACCGCCGATTTCGCCCGGCTGGCCGCCTGCGATGCCATCCTGATCTGCGTGCCGACGCCGCTGACCCCCCAGCGCGAACCCGACCTCAGCTATGTGGAAGCCACCGCCCGCGCCATCGCCGCCAGCCTGCGGCCGGGCCAGCTCGTGGTGCTGGAATCCACCACCTATCCCGGCACCACGCGGGAGGTGGTGCGCCCCATCCTCGATGCCACCGGGCTGACCAGCGGCAAGGACTACCTGCTCGCCTATTCGCCGGAGCGCGAGGACCCCGGCAACGCCACCCACTCCGTCGCCCGCATCCCCAAGGTGATCGGCGGCGACGGGGAAGCGGCGCGCGCGGCCGCCCTGGCGCTCTACCGCCCCATCGTGCCCGACCTGGTGCCGGTGTCGTCCACCGACACGGCCGAGGCGGTGAAGCTGACGGAGAACATCTTCCGGTCGGTCAACATCGCCCTGGTGAACGAGCTGAAGCTGATCTACGAGCGCATGGGCATCGACATCTGGGAGGTGATCGAAGCGGCCAAGACCAAGCCCTTCGGCTACATGCCCTTCTATCCCGGCCCCGGGCTGGGCGGCCACTGCATCCCCATCGATCCGTTCTACCTCACCTGGCGGGCGCGCAGCTTCGATGCCGCCACCCGCTTCGTGGAGCTGGCGGGGGAGATCAACACCGCCATGCCCTACCACGTGGTCGACCGCCTGGCCGATGCGCTGGGCCGGCTGGCCGGCCGCAGCCTTTACGGCAGCCGCATCCTCATCCTCGGTGCGGCTTACAAGAAGAACGTGGCCGATGTGCGCGAAAGCCCGGCGCTGAAGATCATGCAGATCCTGGGCGAGCGCGGGGCGGAGTGGGAGTTCCACGATCCCCACGTGGCCGCCCTGCCGCGCACCCGCCGCCACCCGGAACTGAACGGCCGTGCCGGCGTGCCGCTCGATGCCGAAACCTTGGCGCGCTGCCAGGCGGTGTTGATCTGCACCGACCATGACGCGGTGGACTATGGCTTGGTGGCCCGGCATGCCGCCATCGTGGTCGACACCCGCAACGCACTGGCCAGCCGGGGGCTCGCCCCGCGGCCGACCGTCGTTTCCGCCTAAGCTCCGGGCTCTATGACCGCACGGTTGACCACGCCGGCACGATCGGGAGAGATCAGGCGGGGCGGCACGCCGCCCCCGGCCGGCTGGCCGCCGCACAGCCAGCGGAAATGACCCAAACTGTTTTGAAAGGGCTCCAGGTGGTGCCATCACTTCCGGCGTGGATCGCGGTGGACTGGGGCACCAGCAACCTGCGCTGCTGGGCCATGTCGGCAGACGACCAGGTGCTGGGCGAAGCGCAATCCGACCGCGGCATGGCAAGCCTGCTGCCGGAAGAGTTCGAAACGGCCCTGCTGGATTGCATCGCCCCATGGCTGGGCGACGGACCGCCCGTCCGCGTCATCGCCTGCGGCATGGTGGGCGCGCGCCAGGGCTGGCGCGAGGCCCCCTATTCCATCGCCCCCTGCCCGCCGCACAGCGCCCGCGCGCGCATCGAGGTGGCCTGCCGCGACCGGAGGGTGGCGATGTGCATCGTCGGCGGCGTCGCCCAGCACACGCCGTGCGACGTCATGCGCGGGGAGGAAACCCAGATCGCCGGCCTGCTGGCGGACCTGCCGGAGTTCGACGGCGTGGCCTGCCTGCCCGGCACCCACTGCAAATGGGTGCGCATCGCAGAAGGGCAGATCCGCCATTTCCACACCTTCATGACGGGGGAGCTGTTCAACCTGCTGGCCACCCGCTCCGTGCTGCGCTTTTCCGTCACCTCGGAAGCCTGGGACGAAGCGGCCTTTCTGGCGGCGGTGGCGGAGGCGGCGGCACGGCCGGAGACGGTGCCGGGCCTGCTGTTCCCGCTGCGCGCCGCCTCCCTGCTGGGCGATGTGGCGCCGTCCACTGCACGGGCGCGGCTGTCTGGCCTGCTGATCGGCGGGGAGCTGGCGGCGGCCCGGGATCTGTGGCAGGCAACCCCGGTGGTGATGATCGGTGCCGACCGGCTTGCCCGCGCCTATTGCGCGGCCGCCGCCGCCCTCGGCGGCAACGTCACCTTGCGCGACAGCACAGCCCTCACCCTGGCGGGGCTTGCCCGCGCCCGCGCCCTGGCAGCAGATCCCTCCTAGGCCCTGCTGAGGAGTCCCCCATGAATACCCAGATCATCGCCATCCTGCGCGGCATCCGCCCCCCCGAGGCGGTCGATATCGGTGCGGCGCTGGTGGATGCCGGGATCGGCCGGCTGGAAGTGCCGCTCAACTCCCCGGAGCCGTTCGCCAGCATCCGCCTGCTGGCCGACCGCTTTGGCGAAATGGCGGAGGTCGGTGCCGGAACCGTCGTCGATGTCGGCGATGTGGCCAAGGTGAAGGCGGCGGGCGGGGTGCTGGTGGTCTCCCCCAACGCCAACCCGGCGGTGATCGCCGCCACCAAGGCGGCCGGCATGGCCAGCTATCCCGGGGTGTTCACCGCCACGGAATGCTTTGCCGCCCTGGCGGCCGGTGCCGACGCGCTGAAGCTGTTCCCCGCCTCGCTGCTGGGCATCGACGGGCTGAAGGCCCTGCGCGCCGTGCTGCCGGCCGGCACGCCGCTCTATGCCGTGGGCGGGGTGGGAGCCGGCGACTTCGCCCAATGGCTGGCGGCCGGGGTGGCCGGCTTCGGCATCGGCTCCGCCCTCTACAAGCCCGGCATGACTGCCGCCGAGGTCGGTGCCCGCGCCCGCGACCTGGTGGCGGCGTGGGAGCGGGCGACGGGCGGCGCCTGAGGCTAGCTTTCGTACGGCATCCAGCGGAAAGCCGGGATCTCCGCCAGGCCCTTGAGGGGGCCGAGATGCACCGTTTCCCACTGCCCGCCGCTTCCGCCGCTCAAGCCGCGCACCGCTTCGTCCACCAGAACGCAGCCGGGATTGGCCTGCCCCGCCAGGCGTGCCGCCCGGTTGACGGTGGCACCGAAGATGTCGCCGTCGCGGAACAGCACGGTGCCCGCCGCCAGCCCCACATGCACGGGCAGCAGACCGGCGGCCCGGGCCGCATCGACGATGGCCACCGCCGCCGGCACCGCCGCTTCCGCCCGCGGGAAATGGATCAGCAGGCCATCGCCCATCGCCTTGATGATGCGGCCCGCCGAGCGGTCGAGGGTACCGGCCACCACCTCCTCCAGCCGTGCTGCCATGTCGGCACCCTGAAGGTCGCCGGCCGCGGCCACGAACTGGGTGAAGCCGGACATGTCGGCGAACCCCACCACGCCCAGCCGCTCGCCGTTCGGCGCCATCAGGCCAAGGCTCGCCAGCGTGGCGTGCAGCCGCACCGCGATGTTCTCGAACACCAGGTCTTCCAGGATCCGGTGCAGCAGCACCTGGGCGGCATCGAAGCCGAGGGATTGCAGGGCCGGCCGCAGATGGCTGGTTTCATCCAGCATGGCGCCGATGGGCATGCCGCCGGCGATCAGCGGCTCCTCCACCTCCGCGCGGAAGAGGTCGCGCTGCGCTTCGGCCATCCGCCGGAGCGCGTGGCCGAACACCCGGGCTGCGCGCACCAGGGCGGCCGGGCGGATGCCGGAGGCCGCGGCGCGCGACACGATCGACAGGAACGCCAGGTCGTCCGCCCGCGCCTGCCGGTCGAGATCGAGGAACGGCAGGCCGGCCGCGCCAAACACGGCCGACGCAACCCCTTCGTCCATCTCCAGCTCCGCCAGCACCTGGCGATAGGTGCGGCCGGCCATGGCGGTGGGCTGGGCCACCATGGTGCGCGCGAAGCGGAAGGACAGCACGCCGGTGCGCACCGCTTCGGCCAGCACGGCGGCCGGCAGGCCGGCGCTCTCCAGGCTGTCGATCAGGCGAATGGCGGTGGTGTCGGCCAGGCGCAGGTCACCGCCGTCGAGCAGGCCGAGAGCGACATAGCCGCCGATCCTGTCCGCAGAGCAGCCGGACAGGCGCGCCAGTTGGGCAATTGCGTCGACGGGTGGAACGCCGGGTGTGTCGTCGGCAGGCGGTTCGAGTGGCGGGGCGAGTGGCGCTGCGGGCGGGTCGTCCGGGGCGAAGTCGGTCGTCGTCATGGTGGCGGGGCCGCAAGGGTCGATGGCGGCGGCATCTGACCACGCCGCCGGCGATTTCACCAGCGGCAGCGACGCGGGACAGAAACGCATCGTTTAAGTTGAGTTGGATCCGGGGTATGTTCCCCAAACACAACAGGCACGATCCGCATCCTGGCGATGGGAACACGGCGATGAAGGCCCTGGCTCTCCGCTCCGCAGTTGCCGGAGCACTCGTACTGCTGGTGCCCAGCCTTCCGGCGGCGGCGTGCAGTTGTATGGAGTCCATGTGGTCCCTTGGCCAATGGATCCGCGCGTACCAGAGCCTGGAGATGCGCGGCGGGGGTGTGGTCTCCGGCCGTGTCACCAGGGCTGAGGTCATCGAGCTGGGAACCTGGCAGCCGGGCAGCGGCGGTCCGCCGTTGGACAGGGCCACAATTGAACTGACCATGTCGGTCGACCGCTGGTTGGTCGGCGGCGGCACGGATCCCCCGGCCGAGATCAGCTACGTCACCACGCATTCCGATGGGATCATGTGCAATAGCCCTCTTCGGATAGGCCAGCACCAGGATCTTCTGGTTTCACCCGATGACGACGGCACCCTGCGCCTTTTCGATTGCGGGAGCAGCGTGGCCCTGGGACTTTTCGCAATCGACCTTTACGCTCGCATCGAGCGGCACCCCGGCGGCGCGCCGTCTGCCGACGACCCCGACCCCGACCACCTGGGCGTCTATGCCCACCACGTGACCGAGGCGCAGGGGATCCGCATCTCCCATGCCTGGACCACCGCGACCGACGGCGACATCGCCCTGATCTACCTGGACGTCAGCCGACAAGACTACACCGGTCCTCTTCTCGTCGGCGGCACGGCCGAATTCGCGACCGGCTCGGCCCTGGTGCAGTTCAACCTTCCCGATAGCTACGAAACAATCGATCCCCGCCACAACTGGGGCGCGATCGATACATGGCCGCTTGAGATGGGAGATTTTGTGTACATGCCCTACGGGGTCTCCCTTCAGCTTTCCGGCCTGACCCGGCCTCTGGTGGAGGGCGAAGTTCTGCCGATCACGCTGCATCTCTTGAGGCGTACCGACCGGCCCCTATCCGAACTCAACGATCTCATTCGCCAGGACGGACGCGGCGCGGACCTCAGCGAGTTCTACTACGAAGTCGACATCCCGATCTCCGTCGATGTGCTGCCACCGGGCACGCTGGACCACCCCCACGCCCACCGCGAGCCCTGGTATTGGTAGGAGGCGGCAGCTTGGCCATGGTCTTTGCAGGCGGAGCACGGCGCAGGCCCGCCCCGGCCGATACAAAGGCAGCCTCACGCGCTATCGCAGGGGTGTTGGCCCTGTTGGCATTGGGCCAGCCGGCGGCGGCTACCGTCAGGTGCGATGGGGAGTCGTGGAATACCGGCCAATGGGCGCGCGCGGTTTGGGACCTGGAAACCCAGGGCGTGGTCCTGGTGACCGGCCGGATCATGCGGGCCGACCTGATTGAGTCGGGAACCGTCCAGATCGACAATGCCGACGCGCCGGCGGATACGGCGAGGCTGCGGCTTGCCATGACGGTGGACGAGTGGCTGGTGGGCGGAGACGAGGAGTCGCCCACCGAGATCACCATCTTCGCCACGCAAATCAACGGTTCTGGGTGCAGCGTCTACCTGGGGCTCGGCCTTCGCCAAAACCTCGTGCTCACGCGCGATGACGAGGGCAACTTTGTGCTCTCCCGCCGCGGCAGCATGGTTCCGACCTGGGAGTGGGACGATGTGCAGACCGTGGCGGACCTCTACCGCGCTCAGCACCTGTCCGTTGAGGACCAGGATCCGGACCCCGACCACCAGGGCATCTATGCCCACCACCTGGCCGAGGCGCACGGAATCCACATCTCACACGCCTGGGTGAATGCGACTGACGGCGACACGGCGCATGTCTATCTGGACATGTCGGTCGATGAGGGCATCAGAACCGACCTGCGTGGCGCCAGCGCCGAGTTCGGTCATGAAATCTCCCTAGTCCGCACCTTCTTCCGTGACGGTGAGGTGGTCGAGGAACCCTACCTGGGGAGGTTCGAAACGACCGGCGGGCGAACGGACCACCTGTTTCCCTATGGCGCCTCTCTTTTGGTGTCCCAGCCTAACCGGCCGCTGGTCGAGGGCGAGGTGCTCGACATGCTCTTGCGGTTCCAAGTTCGCGAGCGCGTAACCGATCCGGAGGAGATCGAACGCCGCCGCAGTGCGTCTACATTCCCTTACCGGGTCTTTTTCACCGATATCGGCACCTTCGACGTTCGCTTTACCGTCGATGTCCTGGCGCCGGATGCCTTGGACCATCCCCACGCCGTGCGCGGCCCCTGGGACTGGTAGCGACGGCCTTCTCGCTGACCCAACCAAGCCGGCCATCTGCCCGCTCGACGGATCGCCGGGAATCTGCGCGAACTGACCGGGCCATGAAGCTCGACCGCATCGACCTGAAGATCCTTTCGGTGATCCAGCAGGACGGCCGCATCACCAAGCAGCGGCTGGCCGAGCGGGTGGCGCTGTCGCCCAGCGCCTGCTTCGAACGCCTGCGCCGGCTGGAGCAGGCGGGCATCGTGGCCGGCTACCATGCCGAACTGGCGCTCGATCGCATCGCCCGCAACGTGGTGGTGCTGGTGGAAGTGGAGCTGGCGGTGCATTCCGCCGCCGCCTTCGACACCTTCGAGCGCGCGCTCGACCAGGTGGAGGAAGTGCAGGACTGCTGGTCCGTCGGCGGCGGCACCGACTACTTTCTGCGCGTCGTCGCCCGCGACATCGCCCACTACCAGTCGGTGATCGACCGGCTGCTGGAGTGGGACATCGGCATCGCCCGCTACCAGACCTATGTGGTGACCAAGCAAACCAAGGGCTTGCCCCTGGTGCCGCTGCGCCTGGTGCTGCCCGAAGGGGCCGCGGACTCGGACTGACGCGCAGCACCGGCGCCGGGCGGCAGCGTCGCCAAGGGTCCCTCACCCCCTGCCCGCCGGCACCACACCGGCGATTCTGCGGTTTGCAGCACTCCGCACCGCAGAATCGCCGGCGCGATGGCCTGTGTTCCGCGGCTCATTCGCCCGCCCTTGGAGCATGCTGGGGGAACGTGGCGGCCACCCGCGCTGCCCCCCCTTTGCCACCCCATGAAGACGGGAGCGCGCCCATGGAACCGACCCACAATCTCAGCCTGGAGCAGATGGACCGCAACACGGTCCTCCACCCGATGACGGCGCTGCGCGCCTTCGCCGAAGGCGAGCTGGGCGATCCCCGCATCGTGGTGGGCGGCAAGGGCGTGCGCATCCGCGACACCAAGGGGGTGGAGCTGATCGACGCCTTCGCCGGGCTCTACTGCGTGAACATCGGCTACGGCCGCACCGAAGTGGCCGACGCCATCGCCGAACAGGCGCACAAGCTGGCCTACTACCACGCCTATGCCATGACCGCGTCTGAGCCCACCATCCGCCTGTCGGACCGGCTGGTGCGCATGGCGCCGGAGGGCTTTTCCAAGGTGTTCTACGGGCTGTCGGGCTCCGATGCCAACGAGACCCAGGTGAAGATCGTCTGGTACTACAACAACGTGCTGGGCCGGCCGGAGAAGAAGAAGATCATCAGCCGCCTGCGCGGCTACCACGGCGCCACGGTGATGAGCGGCAGCCTGACCGGCCTGCCCTTCTACCACACCGCCTTCGACCTGCCGGTGCGCCCGGTGCTCCACACCATTGCCCCGCACCACTACTGGAACGCCGAGCCGGGCGAGAGCGAGGTCCAGTTCTCCGCGCGCTGTGCGATGGAGCTGGAGAAGATGATCCTGGCCGAAGGGCCGGACACCGTGGCCGCCTTCATCGCCGAGCCGGCACTGGGCACCGGCGGGCTGGTGCCGCCGCCGGAAGGCTATTGGGCCGCCATCCAGCCGGTGCTGAAGAAGTACGACATCCTGCTGATCGCCGACGAGGTGGTGTGCGGCTTCGGGCGCACCGGCGCTATGTTCGGTTCCGACCGCTACGGCATCCAGGCGGACCTGATGACGCTCGCCAAGGGCCTCACCAGCGCCTATGTGCCGCTGTCGGCGGTCCTGGTGGGCGACAAGGTGTGGGACGTGCTGGCCAAGGGGTCCGACAAGTTCGGCGCCTTCGGCCATGGCTACACCTACACCGCCCACCCGCTGGGCACCGCCGCCGCCATGGCCAATCTGGACGTGGTGGAAAGCGAGGACCTGGCCGGCAATGCCGACCGCACCGGCGCCTACCTGGTGGGCCGCATGCGCGAAACCTTCGGCGACCATCCGCTGGTGGGCGAAGTGCGCGGCGACGGCTTGCTGTGCGCGGTGGAGTTCGTGGCCGACAAGGCCAAGAAGGTGCGCTTCGACCCGGCCCTGAAGGTGGGCCCGCGGCTCTCCACCGCGGTGCTGGAGGAAGGCGTGATCGCCCGCGCCATGCCGCAGTCCGATGCGCTGGGCTTCGCCCCACCGCTGTGCATCACGCGCGCGGAAGTGGACGAAGTGGTGGAGAAGGTGAAGCGCGGCGTCGACCGCGTGGTGGACGCCCTGGCCCGCGAAGGGCTGGCCGCGGCGGAATAGCCGCCACCGCTGAACGCACAACGCCCGGGACCGGCAGCGGCCCCGGGCGTTGCAGTGCTGCCCGACCGGATCACCCCGGTCGGATGACCCCGATCAGATGATCAGGAAGTCGTCGACCGACAGATCGGCGACGTTGACGCATTCGATCAGCACGGTGCCCAGCTCCATGTCGCTGAGGTCGAGCATGGCGCCGCAATCGGTATCCACGAAGGCGTCCAGGGCCGCCTGCTCGTCGGCAAACAGGCCCGAGGAGAAGATCAGCAGGTCGTCGCCGTCGCCGAAGTCCTTCACCACGTCGTCGCCGCTCAGGAAGGTGAAGTTGAACTCGTCGTCGCCGGCGCCGCCCCACATCAGGTTCTGGCCGGTGCCGCCGGTCAGCTTGTCGTTGCCGGCCTCGCCATAGAGGCGGTCGTCGCCGTTGCCGCCTTCAATCTCATCGTTGCCGGCGCCAGCTTCGATGCGATCGTCGCCGCCGGCACCCGAAAGGGTGTCATCGCCATCGGTGCCGAGGATCAGCTCGTCATCGGCGGTGCCGAAGTACAGCGCGGTGGACGCGACGGTGGTGTATTCCGGCTCCGGCACATCTTCGCCGGTGGCGCAATCGCAGCCGCAATCCTGCGGCGGATCGGGGTCGCAATGCGGATCGGGGTCGCACTTCGGCTCCGGGTCGCACTTCGGTTCCGGATCGCACTTCGGCTCCGGATCGCAGTTGTTGCCCCAGTGGTGCCAGCTCTTGTGCTCCGGCTCGCAGCTCTTGGGCTCAGGATCGCACTTCGGCTCGGGATCGCACTTGGGTTCCGGATCGCACTTGGGCGGCTCCGGCTCGCACACCTTCGGCTCGGGATTGCAGCCCCACTTGCCGCCGAACGTGGCGAACTGCGGGTTGGTGTCCGAATCGTCGGTGTCGCATTTGGGCTCGGGATCGCACTTGGGCTCCGGATCGCATTTCGGCTCCGGGGCGCACCAGCCCTTGTTGGAGTGCCCGCCATGCCAGAACGAGGATCGGCCCCCGTAGCTCTTGTGGCCGCCGAAGCCGAACCGGAAGCCCGAGTAGTGGAAACTCATGTCGATCTCCTGTTGTCGCCCCGCTGCCGCCCCTCCGGCTTGCATCGGCGGACTTTTCATTGTTCGAAGTTTGCGCTGTCACGGCACGATGGCCGCGCCCCCACGTCCTGCCCGTCTCATAGCACGAATCGAAAGCCCCCCGCGAGTTAAATGGCTTAATCATTTGCTCACCACGATGATCTTTCCGAATTGTTTCAGATGCATGTCGACAGCTTGACAGACGGCAAAACTACCCAGGGTTTTACTGCCCCGCGGTTCCCAGGCGATGCCCGAGGAAATACAACCAATACATTGATTCAAAGCGCTTTCTGCAGATTTGCCGCGATTGCCGCGATCACGGCCCCCCAGGCCATATGGCAAGTGGCGAAGGCCCGTCGCACGCACCAGCGCGCGGCGGCGCAAAGCCACCCGATATTAACGATTGGTTGGATTGCCGGGCCGTGCCGATGGCCGAAAACGGGGCTATGCGGGGGCTTCGCGGCTACAGGTACAGCTTGAAGCCTTCATGGCTGGCAGCAAATCCCAGCCGGCCGTAGAAGCGATGGGCATCGAGGCGCGTTTTGTCGCTGGCAAGCTGCACCAGCCGGCAGCCGCGCTCCCGGCAGCGCTCCACCGCCCAGGCCATCAGCCGCTCGCCCAGCCCGCGGCTGCGCAGGTCGGCCGCCACGCGCACCGCTTCGATCTGGCCGCGCCAGGCGCCCTTGCGCGAGAGGCCGGGCAGGAAGGTGATCTGGGCGGTGCCGACGATGCGGCCGCCGTCAGCCGCCATCACCGCCAGGATCTGGTTGGGGTCGGCATCGATGGCCGCGAAGGCCGCCGTATAGGCGGGATCAAGCGACGCTGCCGCCGCATCGTCCCTGAGCCGCCCCAGGGGATCGTCGGCCAGCAGGCCCACGATGGCGGGCAGATCGCCCGCCACCGCCGGCCGGATGGCGACGCCGGGCGTATCCGGCGCCGCCAGGTCCTGGTCCCCGCCCCTCTCCGCGCCTTGATTATTCTGCGGAGACAAGCCGTTATCGGACATTCTTAAGGTTCCCTATTCCTGCGGCGGTTCCGGCATCACGACGGAGTCGTCGAGGAACTCGTTGGTGTAGGCGTCGGTCACGTCGTAGCCCTCGATGTCGAAGGAGTCGGCCACGAAGCCGTAGGTTTCCTCCATCCGCGCCGGGTCGAAATGGCCGAGCGGCAGGGTGCCGGCGTTGGCGTCAGTCATCAGCTCCACCACCAGGTCCCAGTTGGCCCGCACATCCACCGAATCCTGGCTGGCCGCGCGCGCCAGGGACGACACGCAGGGGTTGGGATCGGCCACACAGGCGGCATAGGCGCGCTGGGTGGTCTGCACGAAGGCCGTCACCGCATCGGCGTGCTCGGCCATGTAGGCGCCGTTGACGATGAAGGCGTTGCCGTAGGGGTTGAAGCCGATGTCGCGCAGCGCCACGAAGCCCAGATCGTCCCCGAAGATCCGCTCGTAAATGTAATGGACGTTGTAGAAATGCGTGGTCGCGTCGATCACGCCGGACTGCAGCGAGGCGATCTTGGCTTCCGGCGCGATGTTGACGAACTCCACGCTGTCGGGGTCCACACCGATGGCCGCGGCGATGGCCGGCCACATCTGGCGGGCGGCATCGAAGGGCGGGTTGCCGATGGTGTGCCCGGCCAGATCCTCATAGGTGTCGATATCGCCGCCGCGCACCCAGTACAGGCCGTAGGGCGAGTTGACGTAGAGCGCCATCACCGCCACCACATCGGCCCCTTCGCCGCGGCCCTGCAGCACCGTCGGCATGTCGGCGATGCCGAATTCCACGGCCCCGACGCCGACGCTCTGCACCGCAGCACCCGAGCCGCGGCCTTCCTCGATGGTCAGGTCGAGCCCGGCATCGGCGTACCAGCCCTGCTCCTGCGCCCAGTAGATCGGCGCGTGGTCGCCGCCGGCGGTCCAGTTGAGGGTGACGGTCACCTCTTCCTGTGCGGCGGCCGGCAGGGCGCCCAGCACCGCGGCGGCAGCGGCGATCAGCGCCGTGCTGCAGTTGAAACGCTTCATGGTGGTCCTCCCCAGTCTCTTGGTGTCGTTTGGTTGGCGAAAAGCAGTGCCGCGGCCACGGCCGGGCGCCGGAATCGCTGAGAGCATAGCTTCGCGCGGCGCCGGCTCCAACGGGTGCTTCGGCCCACGGGCGTGTCCGGCGGCGGGCGCGTCTGGGTTGCCGGCCGCGCGGTTTGCCATGCCGCGGCATTCATAGGATAGTGCCGCCCCTTTGCCGTCCTGCGGATCGAACGCGCCCATGCCCGCCGACCACAGCCCCGCCACCGCATCCAGCGCCACCGGCGGCGGCCCCACCCGCACCCGCCAGGTGATGGCTCGCCTGGGCCCGGCCCTGGCAGGCCATGTGCTGGTGGTGGCGGTGTGGCATGTGGCGGTGGTGTGGGGCGAGATCCCGTCCTTCGTCATGCCGTCGCCGCTGGCCACGGTGGAGACCCTGCTGGACCCCAGCTACCAGTGGCTGCGGCACATCGGTATCACCGCGGCGGAGGTGTTCGGCGGCTATGTCCTGGCCGTCTCCATCGGCGTCGGGCTGGCGGTGGCCTTTTCCTGGTCGCGCGCGGTGGAGCGCGGCACCATGCCGGTGCTGGTGACGCTGAACATGATCCCCAAGGTGGCCATGGCGCCGCTGTTCATCGTCTGGCTGCGCTACGGCATCTTCCCCAACATGGTGATCGCCTTCACCATCTCCTTCTTCCCCATCCTGCTCACCACCATGCGCGGGTTGAAGGAGGTGGAGCCCGACCTTTTGGACCTGGTGCGCGCGCTCAACGGCTCGCGCTGGCAGATCTTCGCCAAGATCCAGCTTCCCGGCGCCCTGCCCTACCTGTTTTCCGGCATGAAAGTGGCCACCGTGCTGGCGGTGGCCGGCGCCATCGTCGGCGAGTTCATGGGATCGAGCGGCGGGCTTGGCTACCTCATGCAGTCGCGCCAAGGCTTTTTCGACACCGCCGGCATGTTCATGGCCGTCATCCTGGTCAGCCTGATCGGCGTGATCATGTACGGCCTCGTCCTTCTTCTGGAGCGCCTCTTCGTGGTCAGCGATGCCCGCATCCAGTAGCCCCGTGGAGCTGGCGAAGCCGGCCGCCCGGCCGCCGCTCATCCGCATGCGGGGCGTGAAGAAGATCTACCGCACCCGCGGCGAGGAGGTGCTGGCGGTACAGGACGTGACGCTGGATGTGGAGGAAGGCGAGCTGGTCACGCTGGTCGGCCCGTCCGGCTGCGGCAAGTCCACGGTGCTGAAGATC
The DNA here is from genome assembly GCA_020425485.1 of Rhodospirillaceae bacterium. Taxonomy (GTDB): domain Bacteria; phylum Pseudomonadota; class Alphaproteobacteria; order DSM-16000; family Inquilinaceae; genus JACKIH01. The sequence goes on along the minus strand of JAGQRL010000031.1, from coordinate 11,921 downwards.
CTCGCCGGGCTGCACCCGCACGACGAGGGTGAGGTGCAGATCGGCGGCCCCGACCACCCGTTCCAGGGCGGGCGCGACGTCGGCATGGTGTTCCAGCAGCCGCTGCTGCTGAAGTGGCGGCGCATCCTCGACAACGTGCTGCTGCCGGCGGAAATCCTCGGCCTGCCGCGCAAGGCAGCGCGCGAGCGCGCCCGCGACCTGCTGGCCATGGTGGGCCTGCCGGGGGTGGAGGACCGCTATCCCTACGAGCTGTCCGGCGGTATGCAGCAGCGCGCAGCCATCGCCCGGGCCTTCGTGCACGACCCCAAGGTGGTGCTGATGGACGAGCCCTTCGGGGCGCTCGATGCGCTGACCCGCGAGCGCATGAACCTGGAGCTGCTGCGCATCTGGGCGGACAGCCACAAGACCATCCTGTTCGTCACCCACGGCATCCAGGAAGCGGTGTTCCTGGCCACAAGGGTGGCGGTGCTGACCAGCGGCCCGGCCCGCATGGCCGACACCTTCACCGTCGACCTGCCCATGCCGCGCAACCTGGACCTGCACAACGACCCCAAGTTCGGGGCCTATACCCACCGCATCTACCGGCTGCTGGGCCTGTCCACCGACGGCTCGGCCAATATCAAGAGAGACTAGGGAGACGCCTCCATGAGCGAAATCCGCACCACCGTCGTCGGCTCCTATCCGGTGCCCGCCTGGCTGGTGGCCGCTCCGTCGCAACAGGCGGTGATCGACGCCACGCGGGTGGTGCTGGCCACCCAGGAACAGGCCGGCATCGACCTGGTGTGCGACGGCGAGCTGTACCGGTTCGACATCAACCACCCCGAAACCAACGGGATGATCGAGTATTTCACCCGGCCCATGGCGGGCATCCGCTCCGATGTCACCTTCGAGGAGCTGGTGGCCTTCCGGGCCAAGGCGGGCATGCGCTTTCGCACCAAGCCGCCGGGCGTGGTGGACGGCCCCATCGGCCACGGCACGCTGGACCTGGCGGCCGCCTGCGCCCAGGCCAAGTCGCTCACCAGCCGGCCGCTGAAGTTCACCGTCACCGGCCCGCACATGCTGTCCAAGACCTTGCTCGACCACCACTACGGCGACCCCGAGCTGCTGGCCCACGCCATCGCCGCGGTGCTGGCCGAACAGGTGAAGCACCTGAACGCCGATGTGGTGCAGCTGGACGAAGCCAACCTGCCGGGCCACCCCGAGGAGGCGCGCTGGGCGGCGGAAGCCATCAACACCGTGCTGTCGGCCGTGCACGGTACGCCGGCGGTGCACCTGTGCTTCGGCAACTACGGTGGCCAGTCCGTGCAGTCGGGCACCTGGGGCCACCTGATGGACTATCTGAACGCGCTGAAGGCCGATCACATCGTCATGGAATGCGCCCGCCGCCCGGCCGACGAACTGGCGGTGTTCCGCGACCTGCGGCCGGAAATCGGCTTCGGCCTCGGCGTCATCGACATCAAGGACAACCAGGTGGAATCCGCCGACGACGTGGCCCGCCGCATCGAGCGCGCCGACGCCGTGCTGGGGGCCGGCCGGGTGAAGTACATCCACCCCGATTGCGGCTTCTGGATGCTGCCCCGCTCGGTTGCCGACGCCAAGATCCGCGCCATCGTCGCCGGCCGGGATTTGTACTACGGCCGCCAGCAGCAGGCGGCGTAGGGACGCCTAGCGAAGCCCAGTGACGGGCCCCGAAGGTCATCTCAAGGGTGCATCTTGGCACCCTTGGTGATCTTGTCGACCAGCTTGCGGTCGTCGCGCAGGCCGAGGCCGACGAGGTTGAGATCGCCGGTGGGATACTGCCGCACGGCCGCCCGGTTGGCCGCGTCGTGCCCGGTTGAGAACATGTCCTCGATATAGATCGACAGGCGCACGCGCCGCTCCAGCGCGCGTTGGTGGATCCTGGTCAGGCCGGCGCCATCGGTGGTCAGCACGATCATCGGCTGGACGATCAGGGGCGTGTAGAGCACGCCGCCGGCATCCTCGTAGGGTTCGCCGAGCAGGCTGGCGTTGCCGCCGAGCACGCCGCTGGTCAGAAACGCGGTCACGTTCAGCTTCTGCCACACCAGCAGGTCGTCGCGCACCACGATGGCGATCTTGGTGTCAAACATGCTCTTTCCACATCTTCTGATCGCCCAATTGGCGCAGGCGCTGGAGGAACGCCCCGTCCTCCCCGCCCAGGACTGCGGCGGCCTCGGCGTTCAGGCGATCCATCGCCGCGTCCATGGGGGCGAGAAGCTCGCCGGTGCGGGCCGAGGCGAAGATCTGCTGGGCCCGCCGGTCGGTGGGATCGGCCCGGCGCTCCGCCAGGCCGAGGGCCTCCAGCCGGTCGACCACTCCGGTGATGCTGGCGCTGTCCAGCACCATGCGCTGGCCCAGCTCCGCCCCGCTCAGGCCGCCGGTTTCCGCCAGGACTTTCAGCACGGCGTATTGCGCGGGCGTGACGCCGAAGGGGGCCAGCAGCTCGCGCGCCCGCCGTGTCACCTGCTGGGCGGCCTTGCCGGCCACGAAGCTGATGCAGTCCTCGATCCGCTCCAATCGCGCAGCCTCGGCTTTATTCGTTTCCATGTATCTTGTATACAAGCAAAGTGGATGCAAGGCAAAGGCGCTGGCGGCCGGGCTACGGGGTTGGGCCGGGACGCCCCCGGGCCACCTGCCGGTGCCGACTGAACACCAAGAAGCGCTAGACGATCAGGGCGGCACCCAGCAGCACGCCGCCAATCCACACCGTTTCGGCCACCATCAGCGCGATGGCGCGCAGGCCCAGCGACTTCAGGCCGACGAAATCGGTCTTCAGGCCGATGGCGGCCACCGCCAGCACCAGCAGCAGTTCGCCGCCCTGCGAACCGATGGACACCACCGCATCCGGCACCAGGGCGAAGCTGTTGGCCGCGGCCAGCACGATGAAGCCGATCAGGAACCACGGCAGCAGCGGCGGCGGCTTGATGTCCGCCCCCGTGTGCCAAGTCGCCCGCACCCACAGGCCCAGCAGCACCACCACCGGCGCCAGCATGCTGACGCGCACCAGCTTGATCAGCGTGGCGATGTCGCCCGTCTCGTGGTCCACCACGTAGCCCGCACCGATCACCTGGGGCACGTTGTGGATCGATCCGCCAAGGAACAGGCCGGCAGCCGGCGGCGCCAGGTCCAGCGCCTGGACGACGAAGGGGTAGAGCAGGAAAACCGCGGTCGACAGCGCGGTGACGCCGAGCACGGTGAACAGCGTTTCGCGTTCCGCACCGGGGCGGGCCGGCAGCACCGCGGATACGGCGATGGCGGCACTCGATCCGCAGATCGCCGTCGCCGCGCCGGTAAGGATGCCGAACAGGGTGGAAAAGCCCATCAGGCGAGCCAGCACCACGCCCATGGCGATGGTCGTTACCATGCCCAGCAGGGTGAAACCGATGGCGGAGACGGTGAGCGTGCTGAGCTGGCTGACGCCGATGCGCAGGCCCAGCAGCATCACGCCCAGATGCAGCACGGTGCGGCTGGCCAGGCCGAGGCCCGGCGCCAGGCGTTCCGCCCCCAGGCGGGCATGGGCCAGCGGCCCCAGCAGCAGCCCCAGGATCAGTACATAGAGCAGCCCCGGCCCGCCCAGCAGATGCGCCAGCACCATGCCGGCAGCCGCCACGGCGACGGCCAGCAGCCCCCCCGGCAGGGCGGGCGACAAGGTGGCAAGCCTGGCGGACAGGCTGGAGGCGGAAGGATCGCTCGGCATCGGCATCGGGCGGCAGCGGAACAGGCGTGGCACCGGCTCAGCACCGGTGCCCGCCGCCTGCCTAGCAGGTCGGCAACCCCGATGCCTATGGCCGCATTGCTGTCATTCCCTGGGATGGCCGGGATCGACCGCCCAGGGCACGACGAAGCGGCGGCCGTTGTGGGTGAACTCCAACGCCTGCACGCCGTAGGCGTCGCGCACCGTATCCACTGTCAGCGCCACATCGGGCGGACCGTCGGCAACGATGCGGCCGTCCGCCAGCACCACCACGCGGTCGCAATAGCGGCTGGCCAGCGCCAGGTCGTGCATCACCACCGCCACGCCATCGCCCGCCGCCGCGGCCCGGTGCAGGATTTCCATGATGGCGATCTGGTGACGCGGGTCCAGCGCCGCCACCGGTTCGTCGGCCAGCATGATGGATGCTTCCACCGCCAGCACGCGGGCCAGCATCACGCGGGCCTGCTCGCCGCCCGACAGCGTGGTGCAGCTTCGCCCCGCCAGGTGGGCCACGCCGGTGCGGCCGATGGCGGTGTCCACCGCCCGGTGATCGTCCGCCGTCGGCCGGTGCCAGGCGCGGGTGTGGGGGATGCGCCCCAGCTCCACCACCCGGCGCACGGTCACCGGCCATTCGATGCGGTGGCCCTGGGGCAGATAGGCGAGCCGGGCGGCCAGCTTGTGGCGCTGCCAGCGTTCCACGCCGGTGCCGTCCAGCGCCACGCGGCCGCCGGCCAGCGGCTGCAGGCCGGCCAGCGCGCGCACCAGCGTGGTCTTGCCGGACCCGTTGGGGCCGACGATGCCGAGCAGTTCGCCCGGCCGGATGGCGAGCGATACGCCATCGAGGATGGTGCGCCCGCCCAGCCGCACCACCGCCGCTTCGGCTGCCAGGGGCGGTGCGCTCACAGCGGTGCTCCCCGGCCGGTGCGCAGGATCAGCCAGAAGAAGAACGGCGCTCCCACCAGCGAGGTGACGACGCCCAGCATCAGGTCCCGGTCCATCGGCAGCAGGCGGATCAGCAGGTCGGCGGCCACCAGCAGCACCGCGCCGGCGAGGGCCGAGGGCAGCAGCACCCGGCTTGGCTGGTGGCGCACCAGCGGGCGCACCAGATGCGGGCACACCAGCCCGACGAAGCCGATGCCGCCGGCCACCGCCACGCCGGCCGCCACCGCCAGGGCGGTGCCGGCGATGATCTGGATGCGCAGGGTGCGCAACCCGATGCCGAGCGAGCGGGCCGCTTCCTCCCCCAGGATCAGCGCATCGAGCCCGCGGCCCGACGCGAACAGCAGCAGTGCCCCCACGGCCATGAAGGGGGCCACCAGGCCGACATCGGCAAAGCTGCGGTCGGCCACCGATCCCAGCAGCCAGTCCACCAGTTCGGCGAGCGCGAACGGGTTGGGCGACAGGTTCATGGCCAGCGAGGTGAGCGCCACGGCAAAGCCGGAAATGGCGACGCCGGCCAAAATCACCGTCAGCGTCGTGGCGTTGCGCGCCGCCAATACGTAGAGCACCAGGGTGGCCAGGGTGGCGCCCGCCATGGCGGCCAGCGGCTGGGCCAGGGGCCAGACGGCGGAGATGCCGAAATAGAGCGAGATCACCGCCCCCAGCGCGGCACTTGCGGTCACGCCGATGACGCCGGGATCGGCCAGCGGGTTGCGCAGCAGCCCTTGCAGGGCCGCTCCTGCCAGTCCGTTGGCAGCGCCGATCATGGCCGCCAGCAGGATGCGCGGCAGGCGGATTTCCTGCACGATCACGGCGATGCGCGGATCGCCCGCGCCGAACAGCCCGTCCACCACATCGCCGGCAGCGATGGGGGCATAGCCCACGAACAGGGCGGCGAAGGCCACCAGGCACAGCACCGCCAGCAGACCCGCCGACACCGCGGCGTAGCGCCCGGCCCCGGACGCGGCAGACGCGGCGGGCACGGGGGTGGCCACCTCGCTCATTGCCCGTCAACCGCAAAGCCGGCGCGGTCCAGCTCGCCCGACAGATGCGCCACCGCATCCACCAGGTGCGGGCTGGTGCACGGCCAATAGGCACCGGGTACCGCCAGCATCGGCATGTCTTCCGCCAGCTGGCGAAACACGGCGTGGCGGGCGAGCGCCACCGTCAGCGACGGCCGTGTGGTGTCGAAGAAGCTCAGCACGAACAGGTCGGGCGGGTTGAGCACCATGGTCTCCAGGTCGATGCGGCCCCAGCCCGGCCGGCGCAGCGCGCCGGTGAGGTTGCCGAGGCCGGCGGCCACCAGCACGTCGTCCACGAAGGTGCCGGGCCCGGCGGTGCCGCCGGCGGGCCCCAGATAGGCCGCCATCGGATCGCCCGGCCGCTGCGGCGGCACCGCGACGATGGCGCGTTCCGCTGCTTCGGCCATCGCCTCCGCGGCATCCGCCCGGCCGATGGCATCGCCCACCAGGCGCAGGTTGCCGGGAAGGTCGGCCAGCCGGTCGCCGCCGCCCAGCCGCACCACGCGGATGCCGAAGCGTTCCGCCATGCGGGCAGTGGCCGCCGCCCCCCAGGAGCGCATGACGACCACGTCCGCCCCGCTCAACAGCAGCTCCTCGGCACTGCCGCGGTTGAGCGGATAGGCCGCCGCCAGGTCGCGATGGGGCGACAGCGGCCCCACCGCTTCGCGCGACAGCGAGACGATCTGGCCGGGATCGGCCAGGGCCAGCACGTAGTGGTCCGCACACAGCCCCACCGATGCCACCCGGGGCAAGACCGCCGGCCGGGTGGCGGACGGGGCCGGCCCATCTGCCCCCGGTCCGTCTGCCGCCGCAGCCCCCAGCCCGGCCGCCGCCAGGGCGATTGCGGCCAGGGCGATCGCGGCCGCCAGCAGCCGAGGCATGAGGGTGGAGGACCGGACGTTGGGCATGGACGGGCGGGCTCGCGCTGCGGCTTCAGCCCCGGTCAGTCGCCGCCCAGGCGGACGCGGATGCCGCCATAGGCGCCGATGCCGAGCTGATCGAAGCCGGGGGTCAAGGTGTAGTCCTGGTCCAGCAGGTTCTCCACCCGGGCGAACAGCTCCACGTTCTCCAGCACCTGATAGCTGCCGGCCAGGTTCACCAAGGTGAAGTCGTCGGCCGACGTGGTGGGGAAGGAGATCAGGCGGTCGTATTCCCCAACCACGGTGGCGGTGATGTTGGCATCGCCATCGAGGAAGGAGTAGCTGACGGACCCCGACACCGTGTGCCGCGGCACGTTGACGATGCGGCTGCCGTTCGCCGCTTCGGCATGGGTGTAGGTGTAGGCCACCTCAAACATTAGATCCTCGGTCGCCTGGAAGCTGCTGGACAGCTCCGCCCCCCGCCGCGTGCTTTCCCCCGGCACGTTCACGATGGTGCTCACGAAGGTGTTGGGGTTGGTCTGCGTGGCGAACAGATTTTCGATGTCGTTGTCGAAGTAGGTCGCCCCCAGCACCAGGCGGTCGTCGAACAGCGGCTGTTCGATGCCGATGTCGAAGCCGAAGCTCTCCTCCTGCACCAGATTGGGGTTGGCGAAGTAGAAGAAGTTGGGGAAGTCGACATAGAGGTCGTTGAGGGTCGGGTTCTTCACCCCGGTGCCGACGCTGGCGTGCACGCGCGTCCCCAGGTCCGGCTGCAGATAGGCGCCGGTCAGCCGCCAGGTGGTGGCATCGGGGAACTCCGAGTTGATGTCGTGGCGTACCGACGCGGTGAGGAACACCTCGTCGAACAGGCCAAGCTGGTATTCGCCGATGAAGCTGTTGGCGGAGATGGTTTCGAACACCGCGGGCGCGCCGAAGGAGTTGAAGTCGCCCTCCTCGGTCACGTGCTCATAGGCGAAGGTGAAGCGGTGGGCGGCGTCCACCAGGGCGTCGGTTTCCAGCAGGTAGCTCGTCTGGTAGTCCGCACCGTAGCTGCGGGCGGAATAGTCCGCCGGGCTGGTGGAATCGACGATCTCGCGGTCGGTGCCGGCCACCGTCACCCCCACCTCGTGCAGCCAGGCGCCTTCCATCAGCTCAAGCTGGCCAGACAGGCGGCCGGAAAACTCCTGGGTGCGCTGGATGGCCAGGCTGTCGTCCACGAAGCTGCCGGTGAAGCCGTCGTCGATGTCCCGGTCGGCATCGAGATAGCGGCCGGTCGCCTCGAACGACAGCGTGTCGGTGGGGCGCAGGCCGGCCCGGCCGCTGACCGTCAGGTTTTCGTAGCCGTCCAGCTCGGTGCCCTGCCGGGCGGCAGAAATGCCATCGGTGCGGAAATAGGTGACGCCGAGGCGGCCGTCATAGAGGTCGGTGCCGCCCGACACACTGCTGGCCGCCTGCACCGTGCCGTAGGACCCGCCCTCCACGCTGGCGGTGACCGAGGGCGCGCCGGAGCCGCGGCGGGTGATGATGTTGATCACGCCGCCGATGGCATCGCTGGGGTAAAGCGCGCTCTGCGGGCCGCGCACCACCTCGATGCGCTCCACGTCCTCAGCCAGCAGGTTGCCGAAATCGTAGACCGCGCCGATGGCGGTGGGGTCGTTCACCCGCACGCCGTCGATCAGCACCAGCGTGTGGCGGGCTTCCGCCCCGCGGATGCGCACCTGGGTGAGCGAGCCGTCCGGCCCGGAGCTGCTGACGGCAACGCCCGGCACCTGGCGCAGAATGTCGGAGACGTGGCGGATCTGCTGGTCTTCCAGCTCCTCGCGCGTGATCACGGTGATGGCCGAGCCGACCTGGCTGAGCGCCGTCGGTTCCCGGTTGGCGGTGATCGAAACCTCGCCGACATCGAGCGTGAGAAGGGTGGCCTCGCTCACCTCCTCGGCATCGATCTGGGCCGCCGCCGGGCCATTGGCGGCGCTGACCAGCAGCACGGAGAGCAGGCAGGCGGTGGGCAGCGGGAAATAGGTTTCAACGGCAGTGGAGTGGATGGTCTGCACCGAGCAGCCGAAGCGGCGACGCAACATGATCAGTCCTCCTGGAGACAAGTCGATCGGAGGGGCTGATCGGCTGGGCCGAACGCACGAAGCCGCCCGCTGCCATACCTTGGCAACGCCGCCTCGCCCGCTGATCACCCAGGTTCGCTTTCCGCATGGCCAGACCAACCCCGAACACGTGCTGGTCGCCACAACGGACTTCCGCTCCAGAAGGACCCTCGTCTTCCGGACGGGCGACACGACGGTGGCAGGTTTCCTGGCTTGCGGTCGTCGGTGCCGGCCCGGCCTTCCCAGGTCTTGAGACCCAGTGGCCTATCCGAGGGGGCACCTACCGCCTACAGTTGCGAGGGCAGCCGCGGAGTTGGGAGTGATCCCGTACCGCATTCCCTATTATCCCCATAAAGGGGCACCACCTGCGGGGACTGTAGCCGATGCGTGCGGTGCGGCAATGACAAAGATCAACGGCGCCATGGCCGGGCGGCTGGGCTGGCGCCGAAGATCTTTAATGCCAAGTGCGTAGCACCCGAGCGAGCGGCCCGCTGCCGGTGACGTGCAGTGCGCGGGAGCGGGCCAGGTTGTCCCGCATGTCGGGTTGCAGGGTGGACGACTCCGCCTGCCCGTCCAGGCCGCCGGTAAGCTGTTCCAGCGTGACCATGGAGAGCGACCAGCCGGCGGCACCCAGCTTGCCCGCCCAGCGCTGCACCGGCGCCATGGCGAGGAAGGCTTCCGCCGGGTTCAGCATCTGGCCGAGGATCGCCTTGCCGCACTTGTCGCAACCCGACTGATAGGCGCTGAGGCAGTTCACCAGCACCGCTTCGGCCGGGTGAACGAAGGGGCACGGCGCCGCGCCAAAGGACAGCACCCGCCGGGCGCCGGCAACGATCAGGCCGAACAGCTCGTCGATGTCGTCCGTCGGGCAGGCGATTCCCACCGAGCGATAGGCGTCTTCCAGTTCCGCCTGTACCGGCCGCTTTTCGCGGAAACCGGCCATCCAGGTGCGCCCGCTCCACACGGCGAGCTGTTGTCCGGCAGAGAGTTCCGATGTGATCAGCATGGGGGCACTCCGTCGCGTTGGCTGGCAGGGATTAGATGCGAATGATTTTCACTTGCATCAAACTGACAGGCTCGGGCCGGCGCTGTCAATGCAGAGCCACCGCCCGCGCGATGCCCGGCGCGTCAGGTCCTCAGGAGAACTTCACCGTGGGCCAGCCGAGCACCACGTGGGTGTCGGCGTAGTATTCATCGCATTTGCGGGTTTCGATCTTGCCGGTGCGCTGCCCGTCCTTGCCCGGCCGCGGGAACAGCGGCTCCATGCAGGCGACGGTGCGCGCCTGGTCATTGGGCTCGAACACCACATTGGCGTGGGTGAACCCCTCCTTGTGGCGGAACAGGATGAACACCGGGGCGTCGCCCAGCGGCAGGGCGCGATGGTGCTTGTACTTGGAGACCTCGAACACGCCGAGGCTCATCTTCAGCCGCGAATCCTTGCCGAACACGTCCATGATGTCCTTGACGACGAACACGCCGGTGTCGGGATCGCAGTGCTTGTTGTACTCGGAGATGATCTTGGACTGGGACCACTGCGGCCGGCCGTCCTTGGCCGCCTTCAGCCACCAGCACAGGCTGGCCGCCCAGCAGGATGTCTTGTCGAACTGCCCCTCCGCGGGGATCGACCGATAGGGTGAAGCCACGACCCCCTCCTCCACTTGCAGGAGCCTTCGCCGACACCGCCCTTCGCGATGCGGCGGCCGGATCATAGCGCCATGTATTTGTGGCGGAATTGGCGCGGGTGCAGGGACCCGGCGGCTGCAAACCGGGCATCGGAGCGGTGACAGGCCACGGACCGCTGGGATACCGTGCCCGGCGGGAAACCAGGGGAGGACGGACAATGCACAAAGGGATTTCGTTTGGCTTGAGGTGCCTGGCGGTTGCAGGTGTGGCGGCAGCATTGGCGCCGCTGCCGGCCGCGGCGCAATCGGCGGCCGATGCGGCGGCGGCGTGCAGTGCCGGCACCAACCTGCCCGACGCGGTGTGCGCCTGCGTCGGCGAGCGTGCGGCGGACGAACTCAACGACACCCAGCGCCAGTGGTACATCCACGCTGCCGGCGGCGAGACCGACGCCGCCCAGGCCCTGCTGGGCTCCATGTCCGCCAGCGAGATCGCCGACGCCGCCACCTTCGCCCGCACGGCACCGATGGAGTGCGTCCGCGGCGGCTGAGCGAGGGCGCGCCCTCTTCGCCACTCCCGTACTTTTGTTGACGACGCATCGGCCGCCCGGCCGAAACGAAGCCGCCTGAGCTTGCCTCGAAAGCAAGATCTCAAACGCATGGCTATTGCACAGGCATCACGAAGTTCTGATCGATGGCGATCAATTCAGGTGGCCGATACCTGATTGGCGCTGCCCGGGGATTTGCTATACTTGCCCTTGTCCATCGGTGGATCAGGGGAAGGCAAAATGGCAAAGAACTTCCTGGAGCTGATCACCCTGCTGGTGACCGAACTGGAAAAGCCCGGCATGCGCGGCTTTCTCGGCCGGGCGGCCTTTACGTCCATGGCCGAAACCGGGGACGTGACGAGCGACCGGATGGCCGAAGTGCACACCACCGGCGAGCAATACAAGCAGTGGGGCATGGCCGACCTGCTGGAGCCGGGTGCTGCGGTGTCCTGCGGGCTCACCGCCAACGCGTTTTGCTACATCTTCGCCGGCGCGCCGGAATTCGCCAATTCCTGCAGCGACCTGGGGGCCCTGAAGCGGCTGGTGGCGGACGGCCGGCAGCGGGCCATCCGCATCACCATGCGCGGCCATACCTTCGTGATCGAGCAGGTGCAGACGGCCGGGTCCGGCGCGCCCAAGGGCAACATCTACCAGTCGAACGTCGCGGTGATTAACAACACCGGCCACCTGGGGATCACCATCCAGAAATACATGAAGGAGAACCCCAATCCGGTGGATCTGAACGGCTACATCGGCAAGCTGGGCGGCCTCACCTCCGCCACCCTGCCCTCGTGGACGCAGCTTTCGATCTACAAGGACCTGTTCACGGTAAAGAGCTACCGCAACAATCCCAACGTGCACCGCATCACGTCGGACGAGCTGATGTCGGAGCGGGCCGGCCTCTCCATCACCAGGATCACCTGGCAGTACTTCAACGAGTACGACGTGCTCAACAACCTGCTGAAGATCTTCCAGGCGCCGCAGTACAACAACGTGATGGCGGCCACCAAGGCGCGGCTGCTGTTCGCGTCGGCCTAGCGGCCCTTCTGCTTGTTCTGCACCGGCCCGCACCCCCGCCCGGCCACCCAAGCCATTGTAAGATATTGGGTGGCCGGGCGGGGG
>JAGQRL010000305.1 GCA_020425485.1 Rhodospirillaceae bacterium | reverse complement strand
ACAGGTCCACCGTCACGCCGCGCAGGGCGGAGATGGTGGCATTGGTGGTGGTGTCCCAGTTCACGTGGATCGGCGGCACGCGGCCCTGATCCACCGCCGCCCAGATGCGCGGCTTGATCTCGTTGTCTTCGGTGAAGTCGAAGCGCACCTCGATGCCGGTTTCCGCGGTGAACGGATCGGCCACGCCGGTGCGCAGGGCATCGCCCCAGGCGCCGCCCCAGGCCCGCACGATGATCTCGTCCGGCCGGTCCTGCGCCAGGGCCGACATGGGCCGGCTGAGTGCTGCAGCACCGGCCAGGCCGGCGGTGCCTTGCAGGAACCGGCGGCGGGGAAGGATAAATCGCTTTGTCATGTCTGCCTCCTCGCGAGTGTTTTGTGGGCGGGTTTGACTGTTCGGGCGGTGTCAGCTTGCCTCGGCCGTCAGCGCCGTTGCGGCGGCCGGGGCGGCGGATTGGGGGGCGGGAAAGGCGAACAGGTCCCGCGCGTTCCAGCCCAGCATCACCGTGCTGCCCGGTGCGTGCTGGGTGTGGTGGGTCGGGTCGTGGTCGAACACGAACAGGCTGGCCCCGCCCAGCCCGGCAACGGTGATTTCATACACCATCCGCTCGCCTTCAAAGATGGCCTGCTGCACCTGGCCGGCGACCGTGTTGTCGAACACCTCGCCCGCCGGCTCGTCGTCGACGATGCGGATCTGTTCGGCGCGCACGCAGCAGTCCACCGCACTGCCGGGCGGGCACGGGCCGCCGCGCGCCAACAGCGTGGCCTCGCCGGCGGTTACGCGCAGCACCTCGGGCGCATCGCCCGCCGCCGGTGCCGCCACACGCCCCTGCAGCACCGAGGTGAGGCCGATGAAGTTGGCGACGAAGCGGTTGGAGGGCGCGCGGTAGACGGCCATCGGCCGGTCCGCCTGCTGGATCTCGCCGGCATCCATCACCACCATGCGGTCGCTCATCACCAGGGCTTCGCGCTGGTCGTGGGTGACGTTGATGGTGGTGACGCCCAGTTCCTGCTGGATGCGCCGGAACTCAAGCTGCATCTCCTCGCGCAGCTTGCGGTCCAACGCCGACAGCGGCTCGTCCAGCAGCAGCAGGTCGGGGTTGAAGCTGAGCGCGCGGGCAATCGCCACGCGCTGCTGCTGGCCGCCGGAAAGCTGGTGGGGCCGCCGGTCGCCATAGCCGTCCAGGCGCACCAGCTTCAGGTAGTCCGCCACCCGGTCGGGAATGCCGGCGGGATCGAACCGCCGCATCTTCAGCGGATAGGCGATGTTCTGGGCCGCCGTCATGTGGGGGAACAGGGCCAGCCGTTGGAACACCATGCCGATGGACCGCTCATGCGCCGGCACGGCCGCCATGGGCTTGCCGTCCAGAAAGATCTGGCCGCTGGTGGGCTGAAGAAAACCGGCAATCATGCGCAAGATCGTCGTCTTGCCGCAGCCGCTGGGTCCGACGATTGTTAAGAACTCGCCCTTGGCCAAAGTAAAACTGGCCCGGTCGACCGCCATCACGCCGTCGAAGGATTTGGAAATCTCCCGCACCTCAACCATAGACGATGAGGTCGACAAAGAGCTTCGCTCCTGAAGATTTTAAGATGAGACCAAACGCGGCCGGACGGCGCGCAAAACCGTTGCAAAGGGGCTATGGCCTGTCAAGCGACGTGAAATAGAACGGCACCGGCCCGCACCCCCACCCGGCCGCCCAATCAGCATATTGTCGTTGGCTGGCCGGACGGGGCCGCGGGCCGGAACCGGAACAATCCCTAGAGGGCCGCCATGTAGCCGCCGTCCACATAGAGGATCTGGCCGGTGACGTAGCGCGCGGCATCGCTGGCCAGGAACACGGCAGCACCGATCAGATCGTCCAGATCGCCGAAGCGCCCGGCCGGGATCTTGCCCAGCATGGCCTGCTGCCAGTCGTCGTTCTGATAGAACACCTCCGTCAGCGCGGTGCGGAAATACCCCGGTCCCAGCGCGTTGACGCGGATGCCGCGGCCCGCCCATTCGGTGCTGAGCGCGCGGGTGACGCCCAGCAGCCCGCTTTTCGACGCGGTGTAGGGTGCCGCCGTCGCCACGCCCACTTCGGAGGTCAGCGAGCCCAGGTTGAGGATGCTGCCCGGCCGGCCCGCCGCCAGCAGCGCCTGGGCAAAGCGCTGGGCGACAAA
>JAGQRL010000304.1:6895-8096 GCA_020425485.1 Rhodospirillaceae bacterium | reverse complement strand
ATATTGGGTGGCCGGGCGGGGGAGAGGGCCGGCACCGCCACAGGCGAAAAAGCCCTAGCGGCCGGCGAACAGCAGCCGCCGCAGCGGCCACACCACCAGCACCGTGCCGACGAAACCGCCGAGGAACACGGCGGCCAGCATCACCGCATCGAAGCTGGTGCGGATATCGGCCAGCGCGGCGCTGGTGATCCACAGGGCAGCCGCCGCCACGCCCACAGCACCGATCAACCCCAGCAGGACGGTCGGCCAGCAGCCGCCGCTCACCGGGCCGCGGCGCAGCGCCACCACCACCAGCACCAGCCACACGAACACGCCCGCGGCCACCACGGCGGTGCCGACGGGGCCTAACATCTCCCAGGCGATGAAGATCGGCGCCATCACGGGATCCATAGTTTCCTCCCTTTCCAGCGCGTCACGCGTAGCCGCGCAGCATGGTGTAGTAGAGCGGCCGCAGCATCTGGTCCTCGATCACCCAGGCCGCCCAGCTTTCCGAAAACGGATCGATGGTCGGGAAGGTGGGGATCACCCGGTTCTCGTAATCGAACTCGATCAGCAGGGCCGTGCCGATGGCGGTGATCATCGGGCAGGAAGTGTAGCCGTTGTAGCTGGCCGACAGCTCGCGCTCCGCCAGGAAGTCGACAATGTTGGCGGTGGCCACCGGGCTTTGCGCCTTCACGCTGGCCGCCGTCTTGCCCTTGGGCACGCCGGCCACATCGCCCACCGTGAACACGTTGGCGTAGCGGGGATGCTGCAGGGTGTCGCGGTTGGCCTCCACCCAGCCCTGGGCGGCGAACCCGCCCTCCTGCCAGGCGAGCGCGCTGTTGGCCACCGCTGCCGGTGCGGCCATGGGCGGCACCACGTGGAGGAGGTCGTAGTCCATCTCCACCAGGCCGTCCTCGGTCTGGAAGGTGGCGCGCCGGGCGCCCGGATCCACGGCCGCCAGCACATGGTGGTAGTTGGTCGTGATGCCGCGTTCGGCATACAGCTCGACCACCCGGTCGTGGATCAGCGGAACGCTGAACAGGCTGCCGTCATGGGCGTTGTAGATCAGCTCCGCAGCGCCGCGGCGGCCGGCGGTGTGCAGGTGGTCGTCGACCACGAAGGTCATCTTCAACGGCGCCCCGGCGCATTTCATGTCGCCCGGCGGCCGGGTGAAGATGCCCACCCCGCCGCTTTCCACGAAGCGGTCGATGGCGCCGGC
>JAGQRL010000304.1:0-6750 GCA_020425485.1 Rhodospirillaceae bacterium | reverse complement strand
CGGTTGGCCTCGGGGTCGAAGCCGGCGGCGGTGGTCTGCCGCCAGTCGATCCCCGCCGGCAGGTAGCGCTCCGTCGCACTCAGCACGTCGGGCGGCTGCCACAGGCCCGCCGCCACCAGGGTGAAGCCCGGCTGGTAGCGGTGCTGGGTTTCCGGCCCCACCAGGGTGATGCGGACATTGCTGAGCGCGTGGGACAGCCGGCTGGCCATGGTGAGCCCCGCCGCCCCGCCGCCGACGATGACGATATGCGCACCGCCGCCATCCTGTGCCCAGCCGAGCGTGGGCAGCCCCAGCGCCCCCGCCGTGCCGGCCACCGCAAGCGCGCCCGTGCCCGCCAGCACCGTGCGCCGCGACAGTCTCGTCCTGGTCATGGTGTTACCCCTTCTTGCGCACCCTTGGCGGGCGTCGTGTCTCTCAGCGGCCGCGTCAGGCAGACGGCTGGCGCTCCCCGCCCGGTTCGGCTTCCCCGCCGCCGGTTGCCGGGCGGCCGAGATATTTGGCGTTGAGCGTCACCACCAGCCGGATGGTGATCACCTGCACCGCCACCGCCAGGGCGGAGATCAGCCAGTAGGCGACATCGCCCGGTGCCACCGCGCCGACGCCGACCAGCCCCTTGTTCAGGTAGAAGTGCAGCATCACCGACAGGGCGACGCCCGGGCACACCAGGGCGTAGGCGCCGGGCGAGAGTTCCCGCCCGCTGACGAAGCGGCGGAAATAGCCGTGCCGGCGCAGCACGATCCAGCCGAAGCCGAGGAACAGAAGCTGGGCCGCCAGGAAGGTGGTGAGCGTGCGCAGGGTTTCCGCCGCCTCGGCATGGCCGCCGAAATGCACGTGCAGCCCGTGGTTCTGGCGCATCAGGGCGATCGAAATCACCGTCAGGATGGGCACGACGATCCACAAGGTGGGGGCGCTTTCGGCGTTGACGCCGTGCTCCATCATGGCACGCAGGCCGAGCACCAGCTTGACCGTGCCGATCAGCACGGCGGCGACGATGAACAGGGTGGAGAGTCCGTAGCCGACGGCGGCGATCCACGGCGTGGCGCTCATCGCCACCGGGGCGGCGAGGCCGACGCCGATCATCGCCAGCGAGAAGGCCGGCAGAAGCTGGGCGAAGCTGTTGTTCTGGGTGCAGTCGAAGCCGCCGCGGGTGAGCACGCGGCCCCAGAAATCCGCCATGATGGAGACCGCCCACACGCCCACCGCGGCGAAGGCCACGATGGCCATGGGGAACAGGTATTCCACCACCGACCACAGGCCGGGCACGAACACCAGGCCGAGGATGAAGCCGACATTGATGGCCATGGCAACGGTCAGCGGGGCCGCCAGGAGCTGGGTTTCGTTGTTGCCGTCGCGCAGGGCCGGGTAGGCCGGGGTACGCTTGAAGCCGGCATATTCCGCCAGGTTCCACAGCAGCACCCGCACATGCAGGACGGCGAACACGGCGATGCCGAGCATGGCCCCGATCACCATGGCGACCGGTGCCGGCTCGCCCGCCTGCAGCACCGCGGCGATGTCCTCGAAGGTGGGCACCGGCTTGCCCGGATGCGGCACCCAGAACATCAGCCACATGAAGAAGGAAACGGCGAGGCCGCCGAGCCCGAGGGCGGCCAGGAAGTAGAGCGGCGAATAGGCCGCCCCGAGATTGTGGCGCAGGCGGATGGGCATGGGGTGTCCTCCGGGAGCTGCCGGCCGGCGAATTTAAACTGGTATCTTATATGTCATTTTGCAAGGGGTGGCACGACGGTCCCATGACCCAGGTCATCCCTGGGCGCAGGGGCGCAGCAGCCAGCATCCCGAAGCGCCCCGGTGGGGCGGCGGGCAAGGCGGGTTCGTTCGGGAAGAAGCGTGGGGCTAGCGCCGGGTCGAGGGCTCGCCGTCGACGGAGTAGATCTCGATCTCGCCGAACCCCTTGATCGCCTCCTCGCCCAGGCTGCGCACCTCGAACTCCTCGGACAGCGCATCGCGGGTCACCTTGCAGATGACGATCTGCATGGGATCGGCAAAAGCCTCCAGGCGGGCGGCCAGGTTCACCGCCGGGCCGAACACGTCGTAGACGTATTTCTGGATGCCGACGACGGAGCCGATCACCGGTCCGGTGGCCACGCCGATGCGGCACTGCCAGGGGATCGGGTGGCTTTCGTTGCGGCGGCGCAGGTAGCGGCGCATGCGGATGGCCACCTTCACCAGGTTGGTGGCGTGGTCCGGGTTGCCTTCGGGCAGGCCGCTCACGGCCATGTAGCCGTCGCCCATGGTCTTGATGCGCTCGCTGCCGAACAGTTCGACGATGCGGTCGAACGCGGTGAAAATGTCGTTGAGTTCGGAAATCACCGTGCCTGGCTCGCGCGTGGCCGCCATCTCGGTGAAGCCCACGAAGTCCACCATCAGCACGCTGGCGGCATCGAACCGGTTGGGCGTGGTGGTGCCGTAGTCCTTCAGCTCCTCGTAGACCAGGCGCGGCATGATGTTGAGCAGCAGGCGCTCGGCCTTTTCCTTCTCCTTGTTCAGCTCGCGGTTCTGGCGTTCCGCCATCTTGGAGTAGCTGTCGAGCATGTATTCCGCTTCGCGCTGGCGCGAGGCGTCGCGCGCCTCCAGCACGATGCAGGCCCGCCCGTCCAGATCCGCCCGGCGTAGCGCCACCACCACCGGCACGGTGCGCGGCTTGCCGGCACTTTCGGTGTCGATGGAGGCCGAGCCGCGGCGGTCCAGCCGGGCCAGCACGGTGTCCCAGTCAGCCCCCGGCAGGCGTTCCCACACCGCCGCGTCATCCTCCACCGGTGCCGGGAACCACTTGAAGAACTTGGAATTCTCGAACAGCACCTCACCGGAGCCGAGATCAGCCACCGCCACCGCGGTCTCCAGCGCCTTCAGCACATCTTCGCGGGCGGCGTCGGACAGGCCGGGGGCTGCGTCCTCCATCCCCGCCTATCCGTACTGGGTGACGACGATGGGCTCGCGGCGCGTCACCTCGGCCATGATGGTGGTCACGTCGTCGCCATCCAGGCCGTGGTCTTCCAGCGTCTCACGCAGGATGCCGGCGAGCAGTTGGAAATGATCGGACGTGATGCCGAGCGGGCGGTGGATGCGGTGGAGCACCTCGTCGGAAAACTCCGCCGGCCCGCCGACAAGCTGGATGACGAACTTGGACTGGTGGTCGATCAGCCGGCGCATGTCGACATGGTCGAAATAGCCGGCGAGGTCCTCCTCATCGAGCACGCGTTCGTAGAAATCGGAGATGATCTTGCGCACCTCGGAAAAGCCGCCGAGCCGCTCGAAGATGGTTTCCGCCATTGCAGCCGCCTCCCCCGCGCAGCCCGGCCGCATCACCAGCCGTGCCGCCAGTATCGCCCGGCCGGCGCGGAATGCCAAACGCCGCGGCAGACTAGGCCGGCGGAACGCCCTTGCTGGTGGCAGGACGGACGGGCCGGCGCCGGCCCGCCCGCCGCCCGCACTACCAGTATTTGCCGATCACCTTGCCGTAGGCCGCGCGTTCGAAGTCTTCCCCCTCCTCGCCGGCCTGGTCCTTGCCGTCCTGGTCGTCGCCCCAATGCACCATCTCGTGCAGGATCGTCGCTTCCATCAGTTGCTTGGCCTCGGCTTTCGCGAAGTCTTTTTCAAATCGCTTGGCCCAGTCCGTATCGATGTAGATGATATCGTCGCCCCGTCCCGGCCGATACTCTCCGAATGCATTGGTGAGCGGTTCGACCTTGATGTTCGGATCGGCTCCCCAGGACAGTGAGAGAACAGCCCAGAACTTGCCAAAATAGCGGCCCTGGAATTCGCTGTATTTAAGGAACGCAGGCCATTTCTTCTTGTCCGATATGACTTTAGGTAGCTCGACCCGCAGGAAGTTACTCAGATTCGGGTAGAGAAATTGATTCCAGATACCCATGTAGACCACCGTCGCCTCCTCCTTTCCGAGATAGCCGTGGGCCTGGTCGGCAATCCGGCCGCATCACCGCCACTGAAGGCCGGCCCGACCGCTCAATCGCGATCCGGCTTCGGCACTCATCGGTGGATGGCTGTGGCCCCGATCACCGGTCAGAAGAAAATCCGCCCCGCCAGCGCCGATTGAGACGGAGGATTCTGGCTTCTTTGTATTCGAACGAATCCCGGTCCGCGGTGGCGGGGTGACGGGCAAAGGGAAAGGGCGGCGGGCCTTCCCTGACCCGCCGCCCTCTGTCCCATTCCTGTGAGTCCCGACCCAGAGGGTTCGGGTCCCCTGGCTCACATCTCGTAGGCGGCCGCCATGTCCGGGTCCTTCGAGGCGACGATCTTCGCCAGGTCGACGATCACCTTGGCCTGCTTCCAGGTGGCGTCGTCCTGCATCTTGCCGTCGATCATCACCGCTCCGGTGCCGTCCGGCATCGCCGCCAGGATCTTCTTGGCGAACAGCACCTCCTTCGCGTCGGGGCTGAACACCTTCTTGGCGATGTCGATCTGCTTGGGATGCAGCGACCAGGCGCCGGCACAGCCCAGCAGGAAGGCGTTGCGGAACTGCGCCTCGCAGGCGTCGTTGTCGGAAAAATCGCCGAACGGCCCGTAGAACGCCTTCAGCCCGTTGGAGACGCAGGCATCCACCATGCGCGCCACGGTGAAGTGCCAGAGATCCTGCTGGAACAAGGTGCGCGGCTCGCCCTCGCCCTTGGGGTCTTCCAGCACGCCGTAGAAGGGATGGCCGCCGCCCACCCGCGTGGTCTTCATGCCGCGCGAGGCCGCCAGATCGGCCGGGCCCAGGCTCATGCCGTGCATGCGCGGGCTGGCCTTGGCGATCTCCGTCACGTTCTCCACGCCGAGGGCCGTTTCCAGGATGGCGTGGATCATGATCGGCTTGGTAACGCCGTGGCGCGCCTCAAGCTGGGCGAGAAGCTGGTCGAGATAGTGGATGTCCCACGGCCCTTCCACCTTGGGCAGCATCATCACGTCGAGCTTGTTGCCGACATTGGCGACGATCTCGGTGATGTCGTCCAGCACCCAGGGGCTGTTGAGGCAGTTCACCCGCGTCCACAGCCCGGTGCTGCCGAAATCGGTCGCCTTGGCCACCTCGATGAAGCCGGCGCGGGCGGCTTCCTTGGCGTCGGCCGGGATGGCGTCTTCCAGGTTGCCCAGCAGCACGTCCACCTGCTTGGCCATGTCGGGGATCTTGGCGCGCAGCTTTTCGTTCTGCGGCGGGAAGAAGTGGATCATCCGCTCCAGGGCCACCGGCGGTTCGCGGAACGGCGTCGGCGCCCCGATGGCGAGCGGCTCAAAGAACTTGCGCGGCAGCTTGGACATGACCTGTTCCTTTCCGGTGTTCGTATGGTCTTGCTTCTGGGTCGGGTGGGCCGGGCACGGTGGCGCCCCGGCCCTCGATCTAGCTTGTGGCCTCCGCCGGGCCCTTGGCGGCGATGGCGTCTGCCTTGCGCACCACCGCTTCGGCCTGCCGGATCGAGGCGATGTCGATCATCTTGCCGTCCAGCGTTACAGCACCCGCCCCCATGCGATCGGCTTCCGCCATGGCGTCGAGGATGCGCTGGGCCTGCTCCACATCGGCCAGCGACGGGCTGTAGAGCCGGTTGGCCAGGTCCACCTGGCTGGGGTGGATCACCATCTTGCCCTCGAAGCCCAGCACGCGGGCGCGCCGGGCCGCCGCGGTCCAGCCCTCGGGGTCCTTGATGTCGGCGAACGGCCCGTCGAGGGGGCGCAGCCCATGGGCACGGGCGGCCGACACCAGGGTGGCGAGCGTGAAATGCCACATGTCGCCCCAATGGGCCTGGCGGTCCTCGTCGCCGGCCTTGCCGGTGAGCACGTGATAGTCCGGGTTGGGGCCGCCGATGCCGGTGATCTGGGCGCCCGACGAGGCGGCATAGTCGGCCGAGCCGAAGAGGATCGCCTCGTTGCGCGGGCTGGCCGCGGCGATGGCATCGATGTTGCGCAGGCCCAAGGGCGTTTCCACCAGCAGCTCGATGCCGATGCGCTTGTTGATCTTCTTGGCCGTTTCGATCTGCGTCAGCAGCATGTCGACGGCATAGATGTCCGCCGCCGTGCCCACCTTGGGGATGAGGATCAGGTCCAGCTTGGCGCCGGCCTGCTCCACCACGTCCACCACGTCGCGGTACATGTAGGGCGTGTCGAGCCCGTTGATGCGCACGGACACCGACTTGCCGGCGAAATCGAGGTCGTTGAGCGCCTCGATCACCAGGCTGCGGGCACGTTCCTTCTGGTCGGGCGCCACGGCGTCCTCCAGGTCGAAAAAGATCTGGTCGGCCTGGCTTTTCGGCGCCTTTTCGATGAAGCGGGTGTTGGACCCGGGAACAGCCAGCACGCTGCGGGCAAGCCGGGTGGTGCGCTGGGGCACGGCGGTGAAGCTCATGGTGCGTTTCCCCGTCAGAACCGGCGCGGCATCAGCACGGTGTAGTCGAAGTCCAGCACCACGGCGGGATCATACTTGCCGTCCTCGCCCTTGTCGGGGAAGTCGGCGCAGGCGCGATCCTTGGCGGCGATCATGCGCAGGCGCAGCGCGCCGATGTCGTCGCGCCCGTCCAGCGTGATCTTCTCCACCACCTCGGTCCAGGCATACACCGTGTCGCCGGCGAAGATCGGCGCCACATGGCGTCCGCCGTTGATCGCCGCCACGCGGAACGAATTGGCCAGGCCGTTGAAGGCGAACGAGCGCGCCAGGCTGATGACGTGGCCGCCGTAGACGATGCGCTTGCCGAAGCGACCGTCCTTCTCCGTGTGCTGGTTGAAGTGCACCTTGGCGGTGTTCTGGTA